>PIVL01000181.1 GCA_003354145.1 Paracoccaceae bacterium | reverse complement strand
CGCGCCGCAAGCCCGGTCAGCGTCAGACAAAATTCAGTGGTCTTCGCCATATCCTGCACAGATATCCATTCAAGCGGCCCGTGAATGTTTTGCATCCCGGTGAACAGGTTCGGCGTCGGCACACCCATTTCGGTCAGACGAGAGCCGTCAGTGCCACCGCGGATCGGCGTCGATATCGGCTCTATCCCCAGGTTTCGCGCCGCCTCGCGCGCCAGATCGACCGGCGTCATGTCGTCTTCCAGCCAATAGCGCATGTTGCGGTATTGTGGGCGGATCGTGCAGCTAATCTCGGCCCGCGGCTCTGTGGCCTGCACGGCAGCACAGACCTGTTTCACCAGTTCACCCTTGGCAGCCAGCCCGTCACGCTCGAAATCGCGCAGGATCAACCTGATCGTCATTTCCGCAGCACCGCCATTCATATCGGTGGCATGGACAAACCCCTCGCGATCATCGGTGACTTCCGGCGTCATTGTCGCCTGCGGTAGCGTCGAAATGATTTTCGAGGCGAGGTGGATCGCGTTGACCATCTTGTCCTTCGCCAAACCCGGATGGATCGAGACGCCTGTTATCTTGATCTCTACAGCGTCCGCTGAAAAGCTTTCATAGTCGATCTCACCCATTTTGGCACCATCGAACGTATAGGCAAAATCGGCCGCCAGATCGCCTGGAAGCGGTTCTGTGACACCCCTGCCAATTTCTTCATCCGGCGTAAACGCAATACGGATCGGTCCATGCTTGATCTCGGGATGGGTCAGCAAGTGGCGCGCGGCAGTCATGATAATTGCCACGCCAGCCTTGTCGTCAGCCCCCAAAAGCGTCGTCCCCGATGCGGTGATAATGTCCTGTCCGACCTTTTCCGCCAGATACGGGTATTCCTCGGGCGACAGCACCAGCCCCGGCGCATCGGGAAAGGAAATATCGCCACCATTGTAGCCACGGATCACGCGGGGCTTTACGCCGGTCGCATTGAATTGCGGCGCGGTATCAACATGCGCCAAAAGACCAACGGTGGGGCCTTCGGCGGTTCCAGGGATGGTCGCAAGCACAACACCATAATCAGTTAGCTGTACGTCCTGTGCGCCGATTTCGGTCAGCTCGGCCTCAAGCAGGCGAAGGATATCAAGCTGAATGGTGGTGCTTGGTGACGCGTCGAAAGTCTCGTCGCTTTGACTGTCGATGGCAGCATAGCGCGTAAGACGATCTTCGAGTTCCTGATCAAATGGGTTTGACATGGAGCCTCCTGTGGATTGGCGAAATGATCCGCTAGGAACCGGCACCAGCCTTCATAGCGGGCATCGGGGAGCGAATGCAAAGAAAAACAGATACATAGGAAATGACAGTTTTGCGCCGATTGGCAATATCAAAATACAAAAAACACGCCCGGTGGAGAAGGCGAAATATCCGCGACCACTTCCGGAGCTGGGATATGGAATTCCTCAGTCCCAAAATCAGATCATCACCGACGAGCGCGACCGATCAGGATTCTGATGGATTGGACACCCCCCAAACAGTCAGTATTTACATCACGCCAAAAGTCTTGAACGCCTCGACCGTGCTCATCCCATTGCGGATCGCCTTTGCGACCTCACCTTCGGTCGCGACTTTTTCCAATGCACCTTTGATGGCTTCGGCTTCGATGGTGCGGGGAATAATCAGAACGCCTTCGTCATCTGCAAAGATCAGATCGCCCGGATTCACCAATGTGCCACCAATTTTGATGGGTACGCGATAATCCAGAACCTTGCCCCGAACGCCCTGATCCTGCGCAAAACTGCCCTGAGAAAAGACCGGAAACCCGAGGTGGCGGATTTCGTCGGTATCACGAATATAACCATCCAAAATTGCGCCTGCAGCGTTCAGATGCTGCGCGCGGGTCGCCATCAGGCCTCCCCAAAGCGCATAGTTCAACGACCCGCCACTAGCGAGATAGATCTCTCCTTCTTGCAGGTTATCCAATGCTTCAAACATCAGACCAAAGGGCTTGCCCGCCAGCGGACCATTTCCTACCCCCTCAGCATAATCCGCCTCTAGCACAGGCATCGCCCGACCAACCAGTTTGGTGCCGGGAACCAATGGTTTGATGGCTTGCGGCAGGAATTGCTGGCGATAGCCCAACGTATCCAGCACGTCTCCGATGACGGCGGTAAAAAGCTGCTCTTTCATTTGAGCAAAAAGGGTAGTGTCGTTCATGTCGATCCTTTCAGAATCCAGTGGCCGCGCCGCCGCCATTGTAATCCCACCGCGTTTGCTGAATCCTATGAGTTCTGATCCCAATATGAAAGGGTATCAGCCAGGGCAGCTAACTAAAGTTGGAGGACACTAACGTGAGCGATCAAACAGCCAAAAGGCCGGGTCTCAACGGTCAGCGGGTGCTGATTACAGCAGGGGCCAGTGGTATTGGATTGGCCGTAGCAGAACGTCTGATCAGCGACGGTGCGCAGGTTTTGATCTGTGACGTTGACGACAATCGACTGTCTGAATTTGCCGTGTCATTTCCTACTGCCCATGCGTTCAGGGCTGATGTCTCAGATACCGACAGCGTTAGAAATCTGCTGAACTTTGCACAGGACAGGCTAGGGGGGCTGGATGCCCTGATCAACAACGCAGGCATTGCCGGTCCGACGGGTGGCGTCGAGGATATTGACCCCGACGAATGGCGGCGTTGTATTGAGATTTGCCTGACCGGCCAGTTTCTGTGTGCGCATTTCGCGGTGCCTCTGATCAAGGCCGCCGGAGGCGGTTCGATTGTCAACATGTCCTCGGCGGCGGGCAAACATGGCTATGCATTTCGCACTCCGTATTCATCTGCCAAGTTTGGCGTCATCGGATTCACGCAAAGCCTTGCCAAGGAACTTGGACCTGACAACATCCGTGTCAACGCGATCTTGCCGGGCATCGTCGAGGGCCCGCGCATGGAAGGCGTCATTCGCGATCGCGCTGAACAGGTTGGGGTGCCCTACCCAGAAATGGAGGCGGAATACCTGCAAAAGATATCGCTGAAACGCATGGTTACGGCGCAGGATGTTGCCGGAGCAATCGCCTATCTATTGGGCGCTGACGGCTATAACATTTCGGGGCAATCCATTGCAGTGGATGGCAACGTCGAAACGCTATAGACAGGCATGAACAAGAATAGGGGTCAAAGCAAATGAGCGTAGAAAAGCCGCTGGACAAAGTTATCATCACCTGTGCTGTCACCGGTGCTATCCATACGCCAACGATGACGCCGCATTTGCCGATTACGCCGGATCAGATCACCGAGGCCGCGATTGGTGCCGCCGAGGCCGGAGCTTCGATCCTGCACCTTCACGCCCGCAACCCTGAAACCGGCCAGCCCGACCAGACACCCGAGGCCTTTGCCCGTTTTCTGCCGCGTATAAAACAAGGGACCAATGCAGTGATTAACATCACCAGCGGCGGATCACCCTTTATGACGGTTGAAGAGCGTGTGCAGCCAGCAGCGCAATTTCAGCCCGAGGTTGCCTCGCTGAACATGGGGTCGATGAATTTCGGCCTTTATCCGCTGCTCAACAAATACAAAGAGTTCAAATTTGACTGGGAAAAGACCCATCTGGAAGCATCACGGGATCTGGTTTTCCGCAACAGTTTCAAAGACATCGAATATGTGCTGGAAACCTGTTACGGCAATGGCACGCGGTTTGAGTTTGAATGCTACGACATTTCCCATCTTTATAACCTGGCCCATTTCGCAGATCGCGGGTTGGTTAAACCGCCGTTTTTTGTGCAGTCGGTGTTTGGCCTGCTGGGCGGTATCGGAACCCATCCCGAGGACATCTTGCATATGAAACGCACCGCCGACCGGTTGTTTGGCGATCAGTTCCGTTGGTCGGTTCTGGGGGCAGGGGCCAGCCAGATGCGTATTGCGGCACAGGCGGCAGCGATGGGCGGAAACATTCGCGTCGGTCTGGAAGACAGCATCTGGGCAGGCAAAGGCATTCTGGCAAAAACCAATGCCGAGCAGGTTGTTCTGGCGCGCAAGATCATCGAGGGGCTTGGCAAGACCGTCGCAACACCGGATGAAGCCCGCGAAATTCTAAGCCTCAAAGGTGGGGATCAGGTTGCATTTTAATCGTCCAAACTAGTCTTTAGTCTGGCGCAACCTCCTCAGCTACCTTGGGCTTGCCGTGAACTTTTTCGCGGAACCACTGTGCGCATACATAAAGCGCGGGGATGATGAAAACGCCGACAAACGAGGCCGCGATCATGCCGCCGAACACTGGCACACCCACGCCTTTACGCGCCAGCATCGACGCACCCGTCGCAACGACCAGCGGGAACAAACCAGCAATAAAGGCAAAGCTTGTCATCATCACGGCTCGGAATCGTTCTCGTCCCCCTTCAATGGCGGCGTCGACGATTCCCATACCGCTGGCGTGTCTCTCCATAGCGAATTCGACGATCAGAATGGCATTCTTTGCAGCCAGTGCAATCAGAACAACAAGGCCGATCTGGGCATAAAGGTTGTTTTCGAGCCCCGTGATCAGCAATGCACCAAACGCGCCGCACATCGCAAAGGACACTGACAACAGGACCGCAATCGGGATTGTCCAGCTTTCATACAGAGCGACCAGAAACAGATAGGCAAACAGCACCGCCAACCCAAGAACAATCGGTGTCTTGCCTGCTGCTTCGATTTCCTGAAGGGCTGTGCCGGTCCATTCATAGGAATAGCCCTCGGGCAGATTGGTTGCGGCCACGGCCTCCATTGCGGCAATTGCATCACCCGAGGAATAGCCGGGGGCCGGGTTGCCGGCGATGGTTACAGATCGAAAGTTGTTGTAGCGCACCAGTGATTGCGGGCCGAGGATCAGATTGACATTGGCCACGGCCCGGATGGGCACCATCTCGCCATTGCTATTACGGACATGGATCCGCGAGATGTCTTCAACAGAATTTCGGAACCGTTCTTCTGCTTCCAGATTGACCTGCCAGGACCGTCCGAACAGGTTCATGTCATTGACATAGTAACCGCCAAGCGTCACCTGCATGGCCCTAAACAGCGTACTGACATCCACGCCAAGCGTCTGAAGTTTCTTGCGGTCCAGATCCAGGTTCAACTTTGGCGACAGCGCCGAGAACGTCGTGTAAACACCTGCCAGTTGGGCGTTCCCATTGGCGGCGGTTATCAACCCCTTGGCAGTGGCACCAAGTTCAACGGGGTCACCGCCCTGCAAATCCTGAAGCTGGAATTCAAAGCCAGACCCGGTGCCAAGACCCGCGATAGGGGGCAGGTTGAACGGGATGCCGACGGCCGACCGGATACCTGCCATCTTTGCCCTTGTGTGCCTGATCGCCGATTGAACCGACAGCGCGGGGTCGGTGCGCTCTTCAAATGGTTTCATGATTGCGATCATGAAACCGCCATTCGATTTAGAGATACCTTCGATAAAACTGTACCCGGTCACCGTCATGACGTCCTTCACCCCCGGAGCAGCGGCGACAATTTCATAAGCCTCGGCCATGGATTTTGTGGTCCGGTTAAGCGACGCGCCTTCGGGCAGCTGCAGTTCCACGAAAAATGCGCCCTGATCTTCGACCGGAAGAAACCCAGAGGGCGTGATTTTTTGCAGGACGCCAGTCCCAAAAATCGCAAACGCCAGAAAAAGCAGCCCCAGAACGGCCCGGCGGGCAACCATACCAGCGACCCGAACATAGCCGTCGCGGGCGTTGTCGATCTGCCTTGAGACCCAGGCTATTGGCCCGCGTTTTGGTCCCTCGTGACGCTTAAGCAACAAGACACAAAGCGCCGGGCTAAGGGTGAGGGCATTAAGCGCCGAAACCAGCATCGAAAATGAAACGGCGACCGCGAATTGCTGGAACATTGCGCCGGTAATGCCGGGGACAAATGCCACGGGGACAAAGACCGACAGCAACACAAACGTGATGCCAAGGATCGGCGCGGTGATCTGGTCCATCGCCAGCCCCGTCGCGTCGGCCACTGAAAGGTCCGGGTTCTCGTCCATTGCCTTTTCGACATTCTCGATCACCACAATGGCGTCGTCCACGACGATGCCAATGGCCAGCACCAACGCCAAGAGCGACACGGTGTTAATTGTAAAACCAAGCGCCAGCATAAAGGCCAGCGCCCCAATCAGCGAAACTGGCACCGCGATCAGCGGGATTAATGCCATCCGTAGACTGCCAAGGAACAGGAAGACGACGATCACAACCAGGCCAAAGGCTTCGAAAAGCGTAGTCAGAACCTCGTCGATACTGGCGGTGATAAAGTCGGTAGAGCTGTATGTAACTTCCCATTTCACGCCCTCGGGAAACGCGCTTTGAACGCCCTCAATAGCGGCACGAACAGCCTCAGCAGTGTGCAGCGCGTTAGCACCGGGCGAAAGGTATACGCCAATCATCGCGGCAGGTTTACCGTTGAAACCAGCGACTGAATCCTGTGATTTCGCACCAAGTTCGATCCGCGCAATGTCTTGCAGCAACACAAATGACCCATCGCTGTGCGCGCGCAGCACGACATTTTCGAATTCCTCGACACTGCTCAGACGACCCAACGTCTGAATGCTAAGTTGGAATGTGGGATCATCCGTCATCGGCTGCGCACCCACGCGCCCAACCGCCGCCTGCACGTTCTGTGCGTTCAACGCATCAATTACATCTTCCATGGCAACGTCAAGATTGGTCATCCGATCAAGATCAAGCCAGACCCGCATTGAATAATCCTGCGCGCCGAACAAGGTCGCGTCGCCCACACCCGGCGATCGCTTTACACTATCCAGTATGTTGATTGTTGCGAAATTTGACAGAAACAGCACATCTTGTTCCGGGTCTTCCGAGGTGATCGCAATCACTTGCAAAAGTGCTGAGGATTTCTTTTTGGTGCTGACGCCGACCCGCGCAACCTCTTGGGGGAGCGACGACATGGCAAGTGATACCCGGTTCTGTACATTGACCGCATTCAGATCGGGATCCGTACCCGACGCAAAGGTGACACGCAGCGTATAGCTGCCGTCTGAACCGCTGGTCGATTTCATGTATAGCATGTCACTTACACCGACGATCTGTTCTTCGATCGGCTGCGCCACGGTCGATTCCACAACCTCCGCACCGGCGCCGGGATAGACGGTTGTTACCTGCACTTCAGGCGGTACAATGTCTGGCAGTTGCTCGACAGGAAGCTGCGTCAGCGAGATCAGGCCGGCAAGGGTAATAACAATCGAGATCACCAGCGCGAAACGTGGGCGGCGGATGAAAATCTGAGAGATCATGGCCTTACTCCGTCGGCTTGGCTGGGGTACCTTCACCCGTTGCCGGTTGCGGAACCTGCGGCGCTTGGGCGTTCACGACCATGCCAACGCGAACTTTCTGGCCCCCTTCGGTGATGACCGGATCACCCTCAGACAACCCGCCAGACAGCACCGCATCAGAGCCTGAGATATGGTCTAACGAGACCTCAGTCTTTGCGACTTTGCCATCGTCACCAACGGTCAGCACAAAATAGCCTTTTTGGTCGCGTTGCAGTGCCAGAACCGGGACCACCAGTGATTTCTCATCTGACGGGGCTGTAACAGCCACCTGTACCAATTGCCCATCAAGCAATCGGCCATCAGGGTTAGGGAAGACGCCGCGCACCAGAACGGTATCAGTTCCGGCTTGCACTTCGGTGTCCACCACAGCCACTTTTCCCAAGTCCTTGTAGACGTCGCCATTGGCCAATGTCAGGCTTAGCTGCAAGGGCTGTTTGCCTGCTTCGGCACTGATATGATCGCGGAAATCTATCAACTCGGTTTCGGTGATCGGAAAAACCACATTGATTGGATCGACGCTGGACAGGGTGAAAAGCGTGCCACTGTTGGGGCTGATATAGGCACCCGTTGCCAGGTGGGTCAGCCCGACACGGCCATCAAATGGGGCCTTTATTTCAGTGTAGGAAAGATCAAGTTGCGCTATCTTCAGGCTGCCCTGCAATTGAAGCAACTCGCCATCAACCTGGCCTTGTTGTGCCTGTGCTTCTTGTACAACCTTTTCGGCAACGTCGCCTTTGTCTAAAAGTATCTGCTGCCGGTCGAGCTCAATATCCGCCAGCGTCTTTTTGGCCCCGGCCGACTTGATCTGCCCTTGAATTTGGGTGATCGCGGCCTCGTAAGCGTCCGGCTCAATTTTCACCAACACGTCGTCGGCTTTCACCCGCGCCCCATCTTCAAATCCCACGTTTTGGATGAAACCCTGAACTCTGGCAAGTATTTCAACCTTGTGCACAGCCACGATGCGCCCGGAAAACGTGGCGCTTTCCGCAAGAGATTTCATCTCGGCCTTCACGACAGTGACGGCAGGTGCCGGAGCGGTCCCTTGCTCTTGAGCGAACGCAGTAATTGGAGCGATAAAGAAGGCAATAGCCGCAAATCGCAGTTTCTGTTTGTAAGAACTACTCAGCATACAAATATACCTATTCAAAAATTGAACCTACTTTGGTGTTGTAGGTTACTTCATTTTTGACACATGTCGACTTTGAAAATAAAAGCGTGCAGGCTCAGAACGTCTGGTCGTACTCACCGACGCCGGGCTCGGTGCGGATAACCGCGTTGATATCGGCAAAAATCGCACGCAGCTCGGCGTCGCTTTCGGGGCTTTCGCAAACCACCACAAGGTTAGGCGTATTGGACGACGCCCGCACCAACCCCCAGCCACCATTTTCCAGGATCACCCGTGCGCCGTTCACTGTGACCACGGTTTTGATCTTCTGCCCGCCCAGGCTGCCACCCTCGGCCGCAAGTGTTTCAAGTTTGGTCACAATCCGCGCAAGAATATCGTATTTCTCGGTGTCTGCAGCATAGGGTGACAGGGTCGGCATTGCATAGGTTACCGGCAAATCACGCCGCAGATCGCTCATGGATTTATTGGGGTTTCGATCCATCAGTTTGCAGATCTCAACTGCAACCCGCATGCCGCAGTCGTATCCCCGGCCAATTGGCTCTGCGAGGAAATAGTGGCCGGACTTCTCGAACCCGGCCAGCGCGCCAAGTTCTTTGACCCGGCGTTTCATATGGCTATGGCCGGTCTTCCAGTAATCGGCCGTGACCCCATTGGCCCTAAGCACCGGATCGCTTGCAAACAGCCCAGTTGATTTTACATCGGCCACAAAGGTTGCATTCGGATAAATCTTCGACAGATCCCGCGCCATGATGACGCCGACCTTATCGGCAAAAATCTCTTCGCCTTCATCATCGACCACCCCGCACCGATCACCATCACCATCAAACCCAAGCGCAAAATCCGCACCCGATGCTTTCACTGATGCCGACATGTCATGCAACATTTCCATCGCTTCAGGGTTCGGGTTGTAGAACGGAAAAGTGTAATCCAACTCATT
>PIVL01000180.1 GCA_003354145.1 Paracoccaceae bacterium | reverse complement strand
AAGGGTCGATTTCCGCGGAGAACTGTTTCCCGGCTCGGCCAGCCTGCTGGCCTTGTCGGATGAAATGCGCGAAGTCCGCACGATCTGCCGCTGCGGACGCAAAGCAACGATGGTCATTCGTCAGGACGAACAGGGCCAGGCGATCATTGAAGGCGATCAGGTGCAAATTGGCGGGAACGAGACTTATGTTTCTTTGTGCCGCCGTCACTGGCGCGAGGCTGTCGGGGATCGGGCGACATAGTTTGCACGATCCAGAGCTGTCCACCTCATAACTGCAATTGTCGGTCAGCCTCCATAGCGCGGGCGCCAAGCAACTCTTGTAATTCGACTAACCCGGAATGAAATCAACCACGACTTTGATTGTTTATTCTCAGCATATAGAACGATCACCAGCTATGCGGGACTTAACCGATATTCGACTCAGAGTTGCTTTACGAGCCTGTGAAGTTCTTGTTGATTGTCACCGACAACACTCTTCCCGCTCAATCCAGTGGCCAAAAAGCCTTCACGTTCCCAAAACGCTCGGCCCTTAGGGTTATTTGTCATTACAGCGAGATAAAGCCGTTTGGCTCCGCCAGTCTGCGCAAGTTCCTCAACATGGTCGAGAAATCTCTTACCGATACCTTGGTTTCTTGCCCATGGCCCAAGCATCATCAAACCTAGGTAAGCATCACCATGCTTTGGAAAACCAAAAAATAAATCAGCTATCCCTGACAGTCGTTCTTCCAAGAAAAAGCCTAGCCGATGTACCTCATCTGGGTCACATTGGGGAGGAATATCTCCAAAAAATTCTTTTGCTTTTTCAAAACCGGGTGGGTAGCCCTCTGCCAACTCCCAATAGTCAGGTGCCTCGACATAGAACTCAGTAACTCTATTCAGGTCAGAAGTTTCTTCGAGAGAACGGATCAGCATAGTTCACCCTAAAACCTGTTGCAGTGTTGTCAGGCTTTTGATCGTCCTTTCGAAGGTTGTCAACTTGGGCTCAAACCGGTCATTTGACCAAAGTGATTGTGACGTCGGAAAACAATATTCAAAGTTAGTCAAGGGCAAGGCTCACGGACCTACGCCACCTAAGAAAACAATCACGTTGCATCCGACATCGTCCTTCACATCAATCGACCACCCATCGGCACGTCCTGCCCCGGACCAATCAACACAATCTCACCGTTCTCATCCGGAAGACCCAGCACCAAAACCTCGGACATGAACCGACCGATCTGACGCGGTGGGAAATTCACCACTGCCATCACCTGTCTGCCAACCAACATATCCGGTTGATAATGCTCAGTAATCTGTGCGGATGACTTCTTTTCCCCGATCTCTGCACCAAAATCGATCCACAACTTGATCGCAGGTTTGCGCGCTTCTGGATAAGGTTCGGCCCGCAAAACAGTGCCGACGCGAACGTCGACCTTTAGAAAATCGTCAAACGAAATCTCAGCCACGCGACAATTCCTTGCTTCGGTTGGTGGCAGCGGCCACCGCCCTGTTCAGCAAGCCTGGAAACCCTGTAGCCCCATCCATCAAAATCTCTAAAGCAGCCTGCGTCGTGCCATTGGGACTGGTCACATTCACCCGCAATTGTGCCGGGTCTTCCTCGGCCGCCTCTGCCAGCGCCCCTGCCCCGGCCACAGTTGCAGTCGCCAATTGCATCGACACATCAGCAGGCAACCCTTGTCTCTCGCCCGCCGCAGCCAATGCTTCGATCAGATGAAACACATAGGCCGGGCCTGACCCACTCACCCCAGTCACCGCATCCATCTGCTCTTCGCTCTCAAGCAACACGGTTTGCCCCACGGCGGCCAGCAACTCCTGGGCCAATGTCACATCATTTTCTGTCGCCGCTGTATTGCCAATCAACGCGGTAATCCCACGCCCAATGGCAGCAGGTGTATTCGGCATTGCGCGCACAATCGGTGTGCCCGCGCCCAAGATATGTTCAAACGACGCAATCGACGTGCCCGCCGCCACCGATACAAACAACGTACCTCCACCGCCCAGCGCCACCAGTATCGGCAACGCCTCGCCCATCATTTGCGGTTTAACTGCTATCAGTACAATCGCCGGAGCCGTCGGCAAAGGCGTATTCACATTCACGCCTTGGGCCCGTACCCAGTCAGACGGCATCGGATCAATGACCCAGACCGACGCGGCAGGCAGCCCGCCATCCAGCCACCCAGCCAGCATTGCTGACCCCATCTTGCCGCAGCCCAAAAGCACCAGCCCCCGGCGTGCTATATCGCTCATATCCATGTGGTCTTGCCCCCGTTTATTCAAACCGTCAGGGCATAGGTTTACGCGCGGCCATAGGCCTCTGCAATGGCCACCTGCATGGCATCCTTTGGCGTGCGATCTCCCCAGACCAACAACTGAATAGCAGGGTAATACCGCTCCGCACTTATAACAGCGGCACGGATTATTGTATCAATCTGTTCGGGGCTGGCCATCTGACCACCAGCCAGAACCAGACCATAGCGATACACCATCAGCTTCTGGTCGGCCCAATAGGTAAACGCCCCTGCCCAACACTCATCATTCATCGCGTTAAGCAACTCATAAAGCTTGCCCAGTTTTTCCTCGGGCGGCTCCATTTCAAAGGTACAGACCATGCGCAGGGTTTCGTCATACCCCGACCAGGCCAGCGTGATCGAATAGGTCCGCCACTGACCTTCGACCGCCATAGCGATCTGGTCATCCCCGATGCGATCAAAGTCCCAATCGTGATGCGCGGCCAGATTTTCGACGATGTCGATTGGATGAATATCGTCTTCCAGATAGGATTCAGAAAGGGCCATTGTTTCACCTCACTTTTTTACAAAAGCGGCTTGGGGCGGGTAGCGCCCCCAGCGCTAGTTGCCTGCTCTATAGACCGGGGGCTATCCCCCGTGTTCATACTACATATGGTGCGGTGTGACCGGCCATCTGGCAAGCCTTATTTTGTGGATAACTACAATAAGTTGTGGATATGATGAAAAGCCGCCCAAAATGCAGATACTTCCTTGGCTTCTTCTCGTCAGAAATACTCGAATCCAACGCCACCCAACGCGACTCACCTTTCGACCTTGGCATCGCGCCGACATCATGGAGAAACTAACATGGCGCGGCAGCGCCTCATTTGGATCCGCCCTTGCCCTCAAGCGCTGCAAGTCGGGCTGACAACGCTTCGTTCTCTTCACGTGCCTTCTGGGCCATGGCTTGAACCGCATCGAACTCTTCGCGGGTCACAAAATCGCGATCAGCAAGCCAGCGGTCCATCAGGGATTTCATCGCGGTTTCCGCTTCGCCCCTGGCACCTTGGGCGACGCCCATGGCATTGGTCATCAATTGCGAAATATCGTCCAGAATTTTGTTGCGGGTCTGCATCTTGCTATCTCCGTATTCAGTCAGCACCTATATGGGCAGCGTAACGCGCCACCGCAAGGTTGACTTCACCCTAAACACAGAGGCATTCAGTCGAATATGACCGCAACCCTGCAATTTCCCAACATTTCCCCCGAGCTTTTCTCATTTTCGCTGTTCGGGATGGAGTTCGCGCTACGCTGGTATGCGTTGTCCTACATAGTTGGCATCTTGCTGGCTTGGCGGCTGGGGGCATACGCACTGGATCAGTCCCGCCTTTGGCGAGATGGCAATCCGCCAATGACACGCGCGCAGCTCGATGACTTGCTGACCTGGATCATTATTGGCGTCATTCTAGGAGGGAGGTTGGGCTTTGTTCTGTTTTATCAACCTGCTTACTATCTTTCACATCCATCTGAAATTCTAATGATCTGGAACGGTGGCATGTCGTTTCACGGTGGTTTTCTGGGAGTCCTTTTTGCAGTTCTGATTTTTGCCCTGCGCCAGAAAATCCCGCTGATCGCCATTGCTGATTTTATCTCGCATGCCGTGCCAATCCCAATTCTGCTTGTGCGGCTAGCCAATTTCGTCAATGCCGAATTGTGGGGCCGCGCCACCGATTTGCCTTGGGGCATGGTCTTTCCCGGCACTGCTGCCCAAACCTGCCCAGGTGTGGCAGGCATCTGTGCCCGCCATCCCTCACAGCTTTATGAGGCCGCATTGGAAGGCCTGATTCTGGGGGCGCTACTGCTTTGGATGGTGTACCGGCGAGGCGCGTTTAAATCTAACGGACTTGTCGTGGGCACATTCCTGGCTGGCTATGGGCTTGCCCGATTCTGTGTCGAGTTTTTCCGCCAGCCAGACGCACAATTTGTCAGCCCTGGCAATCCCCTTGGTCTAGCTTGGCACATTGACGGATATGGTCTGACGATGGGCCAATCCCTGTCCCTGCCAATGATTGCAATCGGGCTCTGGCTGATACTGCGCGCCTTGCGCGCCAACGAAACTTGACCCTCAAAGACCAGATCATTGCGCGCATCCGGCAGGATGGCCCAATTAGTCTGGCCAGTTACATGACCGACTGTCTGTTGCACCCAACGCTTGGTTATTACACCACCCGCGATCCATTTGGTGTCACCGGGGATTTCATCACAGCGCCTGAAATCAGCCAGATGTTTGGTGAATTGATCGGCCTGTCACTCGCACAAAGCTGGCTTGATCAGGGCAGCGCTGTACGCTTCACACTGGCCGAAATCGGCCCCGGTCGCGGTACATTGATGCGGGATGTGCTGCGTGCCACGCGCAACATTGCCGGGTTTCACACTGCCATCGATCTGGTGCTGCTCGATGCCTCGCCCACCTTGCGAGCCCTTCAGGCGGACACATTACAAGGCTACGCACCCCGCTGGATCGACAGCGTGGCCGATTTGCCCAACCAACCCTTGTACCTTGTCGCCAACGAGTTCTTTGACGCCCTGCCCATCCGCCAGTTTCTGCGTGTAGGATCAGGCTGGTCCGAACGCCGCGTTGGCGTGCAGGGCAAGGAACTGACCTTTGGCCAGGCCGCTCCAGGCCATTTGGACGCACTGGCGTACCGGCTTGAGGACACCAAAGACAACGATCTGGTCGAACTTTGTCCCGCAGCAGCCCCGATCATTGCGACAATCAGCCAGCGTATCGCAACGCATGGCGGCGCTGCCTTGATCTGCGATTATGGCGATTGGCGCTCGCTTGGGGATACTTTGCAGGCGGTGCGCAGCCATGAACCCACTGACCCTCTGGCTGATCCCGGTCAGGCAGATCTGACAGCTCATGTGGATTTCGAGCCACTTGCCAACGCCGCTCGCGCTGCTGGCTGTGCTCATCCAAAACTAACCACACAAGGCGTGTTTCTGGAACGCCTTGGCATTACCGCGCGGGCGCAATCACTGGCCAAGGGACTGACAGGCACAGATCTGGATGCGCTGGTTTCCGCACATCGCAGGTTGACGCGCCCGGAAGAAATGGGAAACCTGTTCAAAACACTTGGCCTCTATCCACCAAACGCGGCCCCACCACCCGGATTTGATTTATGACGCTGGAAATTCTCACGTCTGATTTATTGTCCCCCCTGCGGCACGGATTTTTCACCCGCCGTGGTGGCGCCTCATCCGGTGTGTTTTCCGGGCTTAACTGCGGCTACGGATCATCAGACCAAAGCGAAATTGTCCAGATCAACCGCAGCCGCGTTGCCGACGCCATGCAAGTCGCACCAGACGCACTCATGGGTGTCCATCAGACCCACTCGGCCACCGCCATAGTCGTAGACGCCGCAACGGACGACCGTCCGCGTGCTGATGCCATGGTCACTGCAACACCGGGGCTGGCGTTGTCGATTCTGACCGCAGATTGCCAGCCAGTGCTATTCGCCGATACCGATGCAGGCGTTATAGGTGCAGCTCACGCAGGTTGGCGTGGGACGCTGGATGGTGTGTTGGACGCCACCCTTGACGCTATGGAGTTATTGGGCGCAGACCGGGCCAACACGATCGCTGTTATCGGCCCCAGCATCAGCCAGTCCGCCTATGAAGTTGGTCCCGATTTCATGGATGAATTCCTTATGCATGATCGCGAAAACACGCGCTTTTTTGCGGGAGGCACCGGTGACCGGGTGCAATTTGATCTACCCGCCTTCGGGCTGCACCGCTTGCGCCGCGCCGGCATTGGTACAGCCGAATGGACACGCCACTGTACCTATAGCGATACCGACAGGTTTTACTCTTACCGCCGAGCCACGCACGCAAAAGAGGCCGACTATGGCCGCCTGATTTCGACAATTCGACTATAAATGTGTCCTGCCCGGACGGTTCTTGCCACAATTGAGTGGCTTCGCAGCAGTTTTCTTGATGACCCTCAATTAAGCGACTATAGTTTAATTGATAAATAATAGATACTTAGGTGACAATTGCGAAACAATCATCAATTTTCTGACCGCAACCACCTAATAGCGTGACAATTCCCAGAACCCGACAAATCTCCGCCCCAATGCCACGCCATCCTGTCCTCAACCGCCAGACTTGATCCGGCAAAACAGAAACCGTTCAGAGGACAGATCAATGAAAACCAACACTCGATTCATCCAATCGGTAGTTAGCTCGAGCAAATCCACAGACGTGATCCTGCCATGGGCACGGGGTAAGCGGCGCATGGAAATCATAGCATCTCGCAGATCGCAAGGAGATGTCCGTTGGATCAGCGTCGTTTGATAAAAAACAAATAAGGCACTCAACAATCCCGGTCGATTCGGACAATTACGGCAGAATTACTACCCAAATACTCAACAAAGACCGGATTCCATTCTGATTGAACTAATTTAAGCGACTAATGTTCGCAGCTTTTTGACAATTGTGTCTAAAATTGGTCTTTAATGTGCCAATGCAAATGAAACACCTAACCAGTGTCCATTTGCGTTGTCGGTGGGGGCCGACGCAGATGCGACCCGATACGAAAGGGCCGAACTAATGACGATACCCTCCTCGCTCGCTCGCGCCGCGCGTGTTGCTGTCCAAACAGCACCAGGTATACTGCAAAAACCTGACGAGTTGCGCCCAACCACCCAACCCAGCCTGCGCCGTTATGAAGTCAGCGCCTTGCTGCCGAACGGCAACATCGCAGAAACCCGTCACATAGCACCTGCTTTGCCTGTATTTGAAGACGCATTTTGCGCTTTTTCACGTGGCTCTATCCTTGAAACTGATTCTGGCCCGATGGCAATCGAAGATCTGCTTCCTGGAGACAAAGTACTGGATATCGACGGAAACGCCCAGCCAGTTCAGTGGAAAGGCAGCACCACATTGAACCCTGGCAGTGCGCATTCGCAGCGGCATAATCTGCACCTGACTCGCCTGATGGCTGACAGCTTTGGCATGCAGCGGCCAACGTCCTGCATGATCACAGGCCCTTCTGCGCGTCTGTTGCATACACCGATGCATTTGCGTGCAGTTGCGGGAAATAACCGCATTCTGACACCAGTGCAGGAATTTGTGGATGGCTTGAATGTGATCGAAACCGCGCCGCCCACACCGGTTGAACTGTTCCATATCTGCCTGCCAGTTCATTCTGTCATTAGAGTTGGTGGGCTGGAATTTGAAAGCTTTCATCCCGGAATCAATGCAGCACGCGATATCAGCCATGCTATGCGGTCATTGTTCCTAAACCTGTTCGCCCATATTGAACAACTCAGCGACTTTGGTATGCCCGCATTTCCACGCGCAGGTGACGGTCAGCTTGACGCACTGAGTGCCTAGGCATCCCGGCTCAGCCGTTCTTCCAGAACATCAAATGGCACACCGGGTTCATCTTTGGCGCCCCGGATCACCAGTGATGTCTTGACGCTGGCCACATTAGGTGTGGTCAGCAATTCGCCTGTTAGAAAGCTTTGGAAACTGCTCAGGTCCGGCGCAACGCATTTGAGCACAAAATCCACCTCGCCGTTCAGCATGTGACATTCGCGAACCAGCGGCCAATTGCGGCACCTTTCTTCAAACGCACGCAATTCGATCTCGGCCTGACTGTCCAGCCCGACCATAGCAAACACCTGAACCTCAAATCCCAACTCACGCGCGTCAACCTCGGCGTGATAGCCGCAGATCAGCCCTGACTCTTCCAATGTACGCACCCGGCGCAAACAAGGGGGTGCCGAAATGCCTACCCGCCGGGCCAGCTCGACATTTGTCATCCGGCCGTCAGCCTGCAGTTCTGCCAGAATCATCCGATCAATTGGATCTAGTCGTGTCGCGACCATGTTTTGCGCTCCTTAGATTGCGTTTCTTATATCAGCGGGGCTCTTGCGCGCAATAATATTTCGCAACTGCGCAATAATGTTTGCCAGACAGTCAATTCCGCAGATTTGATTACAGGGGCTTTAAGCTGCCTCGCAGCATCGCTATATCGAATTCTCGACGGCCTGTGCGACGGCCAACAAATCGTTTTGGGGGATACCATGGCAGATACACGCCACACAAAGGTTCTGATAATCGGGTCTGGCCCCGCGGGCTATACCGCTGGCGTTTATGCCAGCCGCGCCATGCTGAACCCCATTCTGGTTCAGGGAATTGAGCCGGGTGGCCAGTTGACCACCACAACCGAGGTCGAAAACTGGCCAGGTGATACCGAGGTCCAGGGCCCGGATCTGATGATCCGCATGGAATCCCACGCCAAAGAGATGGGATGCGAGATTATCGGTGACATCATTTCCGATCTCGACCTGACCAAGCGCCCGTTCACTGCGACCGGAGACAGCGGCACGATTTATACGGCGGATGCGGTCATTCTGGCGACAGGCGCGCGGGCGAAGTGGCTCGGCTTGCCGTCCGAGGAAAAATTCAAAGGTTTTGGCGTTTCGGCCTGCGCCACTTGCGACGGGTTCTTTTACCGTGGTCAGGAAATCGTTGTGATTGGTGGTGGGAACACGGCTGTCGAAGAGGCGCTGTTTTTGACCAATTTTGCCTCAAAGGTCACGCTGATCCACCGCCGTGATGAATTGCGGTCAGAAAAAATTCTAGAGGATCGGCTGCTCAAGAACCCAAAGATCGAACCTCTGTGGTTTCACGAACTGGACGAAGTCACCGGCACCGACAGCCCGTTAGGCGTCGAAGCGGTGCGCGTCAAACATGTGAAAACCGGCGAAATTACCGAAATTCCGGCCAAAGGCGTGTTTGTTGCCATCGGCCATGCCCCGGCCAGCGAGTTGGTCAAGGACGTGCTGGAAACCCATATGGGCGGTTATGTAAAGGTCAAACCGGGCACCACGCAGACCTCGATTCCCGGCGTGTTTGCTGCTGGCGATCTGACCGATCACGTCTATCGTCAGGCTGTGACCAGTGCCGGTATGGGTTGCATGGCAGCGTTGGATGCAGAACGGTTCTTGGCAGAGAGCGACGATTAAGGTGATCCCCTTCACCGGAAAAATCTGGCGCATTCTGGCCAAAGAAATCGCTCATCTGCCGCTCACTCCGGCCCGCGCGCCCGAGGGGCGGTTCCACTACGATGGCCAGACCGCGA
>PIVL01001111.1 GCA_003354145.1 Paracoccaceae bacterium | reverse complement strand
TTCTAGCTTATCCGTAACTTGTTTGTACCTTATTAGCACCTTATTTGTACCTTACTCGCAGCTTATTTGTACCTTATGTGTAGCTTATTTGTAACTTGTTTGTACCTTATTTGTAGCCTATTTGTAGCTTATTTGTACATTATTTGTAGCTTATTTGTACCTTATTTGTACCTTATTTGTACCGTATTTTAACTTAATTGTGCCTTATTTGTACCTTATTTCTAGCTTATTTGTACCTTATTCGCAGCTGATTTGTACCTTATTTGCACCTTATTTGCAGCCTATACGTAGCTTATTTGCACCTTATTTGTACCTTATCTGTACCTTATTTGCACCTTATTTGTACCTTATTTGTAACTTATTTGTACCTTACGTGTAGCTTATTCGCAGCTTATTTGTACCTTATTTCTAGCTTATTTGTACCTTATTTGTAGCTTATTTGCAGCTTATATGTACCTTATTTGTACGCTATTTGCACCTTATTTGTAGCTTATTTGTACCTTATTGGTAGCTTATTCGTAGCTTATATGTACCTTATGTGACCCACTCCTGGG
>PIVL01001110.1 GCA_003354145.1 Paracoccaceae bacterium | reverse complement strand
AAAACGCAACCCCCCAAAAACAGGCGCATTTTGGCCTGTTTGGGGGGGTGCGGGCCGGAAGTACCGTAAATAGCGACGAATCCGCGCCCGTCCCGCATGCCGCGCGCGCCGACGCGCGTGCAACGATCGTAGGAATAAAACCGCGGCCACCGGGCCGCGGCCAAAAAACGCGTACGCCGCGGGCGGTCAGTCGTGGGCCGATTGAGTGGGCCCCATCAATGGGGCCCACGCGTAAGTCCGCTAGTGTATATATATATATATATATATCTATCTATATATTAGCGTATATATAAGCGTTATGCTTCGTGGTTCCCTTGGCTTGAGCGCCCCTCGCGGGCGGCGCGAAAACGCCGCAAAAAACGATGCGGCGCGCACCTAAACTCGCCATACTGTGCGGGTTCGCGCGGCCTCGGCCGATTTTTGATATGAGCGCGGGGCTGCAACTTTTGGCGCCTCTCCCGCATTTTTGCGAAAGTGGCAAAACCCTCGGGTTTTCGCCTATTTCGGGCCCCCGTGGGCCTCTTTCGGCTCACTCTCGGCCCGGAAATGGGCCTC
>PIVL01000491.1 GCA_003354145.1 Paracoccaceae bacterium | reverse complement strand
CATGATCATGCTGGATATTGATGATTTGCCTGTAAAGGTCGATTTGGCTGTGGGCGGTGAGCTGATCCATCCCGAAGCGCCTGACAATCGGGCCTTTGACTGGGGCATGGGCGACGAGGTCGCCACACAGGCAGCATTTGATGGGGCCGCCAAAACCGTTAGCCTTGAAGTTGGCGACAACCGGGTCATCGCAAATTCGATGGAACCGCGCGGGTGTTACGCCGAATGGGATGGCAACCGGATGCATCTGGCGTTTGGTGGGCAGGGTGTTTGGGTGATGAAGGCCGAACTCAGCAAGGCTCTGGGTTTGAAGCCGGAACAGGTTCGCATTACCAATCCGGATGTGGGCGGTGGTTTTGGCACCAAGGGCATGCCGTACCCGGAATATTTCGTTGTAGCACAAGCGGCGCGCCTGCTGGGGCGTCCGGTGCGCTGGATGTCGGACCGAACCGAGGCGATGCTGACCGATAACAGTTGCCGGGATCTGGTGTCACTCGCAGAGTTTGCCTTTGACGATACCAACAAGATCACCGCATATAGGGTGAAATCGACCTGTAATTTGGGGGCCTATAATGGCTTTTTTGGTCAGGCGATCCAATCACAGCTTTTTTCGCGGGTGTTGATGGGCACCTATGATGTGCAGACCACGTGGCTGCAGGTCGAAGGTGTTTACACCAACACCACGCAGGTTGATGCCTATCGCGGCGCTGGTCGACCCGAAGCGATTTATGTGCTGGAACGGCTGATGGACCGCGCCGCGCGGGAACTTGGGGTTGATCCTTGGGAACTTCGTCGTCGTAACTTTATCCGGCCCGAAGCATTTCCTTATATGTCGTCAACGAATGAACTCTATGACGTGGGGGATTTCAACAAAGTGCTCAGCCGCGCCGCAGTTGAGGCAGATCATGCCGGGTTTGCCGCGCGTCGGGATGCAGATGCCGCGAAGGGGCTGCTGCGCGGGCAGGGACTTTGCTACTACCTTGAAAGCATCTTGGGTGACCCTGCCGAAGGTGCCAAAGTGGAATTTCACGATGATGGTACGGTCAGCATTTATGTCGGCACCCAATCAACGGGCCAGGGGCATGAAACCGTCTATGCCAAATTCCTTGCCGACATGACCGGCATAGCGCCGCATCTGATTAAAGTGGTTCAGGGGGATTCCGATCTGATTGCCAGGGGTGGTGGAACAGGCGGGTCTCGTTCGGTTACCACGCAAACCAACGTGACGCTGGCCACAGTGGACAAGATGATCACCGCATTCACCCCGTTTCTGGCGGACAAAATGGGCGTGGATGCAGAGGACATCAGTTTTGACGACGAAACATTCCGCGCACCGGGATCGAACCTGACGCCGACTTTTCTTGAGGCGGCAGAAATGGCGCGTGAGCAGGGCCGCACAGATTTGCTAGCACACGAAGCACGGGCCGAATTGCCGGGCCGTAGTTTTCCCAATGGCGCGCATGTTTGCGAAGTTGCGGTTGATCCGGAAACAGGGATTGTAACAGTTGACCGCTATACCGTGGTGGATGATTTTGGCAATCTGATCAGCCCGGTCCTGGTTGAAGGGCAGGTGCATGGCGGCGTCGCCCAGGGGTTGGGGCAGGCCATTACCGAACATGTGGTCTATGATGATGAGGGCCAGTTACTGACCGCGACATTTATGGATTACGCCATGCCGCGGGCCGCTGATATGCCGATGATATCGTTCACTTCGGAACCTGTTCCTTCGACGGCCAACCCGATGGGAATGAAAGGTTGCGGCGAAGCTGGAACCGTTGGGTCAATGGCCGCGGTGGCCAATGCGGTGCAGGATGCATTGTGGAACAGTGGTGTCAGGCAGGCAGATATGCCGTTCACCCCTTTGCGCGTATGGGAGATGTTAGCGGATGGCGCTGTCGCGGCTGAGTAGACGCCTGTTTTCGTGGCTTGTACGTCCGTTTCGGTCTGAACACTCAGCCGAGGTCAAACGGCGTGGGCCGCAGACACATGTCATAATTCTGGATGGCACGCTGTCTTCGCTTGAACCGGGGTACGAAACTCATGCAGGCATCACATATCGTCTGTGCTGCGAAATGGGGGCTGAAGTGTCGGTCTTTTACGAGGCAGGGGTGCAATGGTCAAGTTGGCGCATGACGTCAGACGTGCTGCTGGGGCGTGGGATCAACCGGCAAATCCGCCGCGCTTATGGGTTTCTGGCGTCGCGCTATCGCCCGGGTGATCAGGTGTTTCTGATGGGATATTCGCGTGGTGCCTACGCGGTGCGATCGCTGGCCGGGGTGATCGATAT
>PIVL01001109.1 GCA_003354145.1 Paracoccaceae bacterium | reverse complement strand
GGGGTCGGCGCGACACGAGCGCTTGCACCACCCTCGGTGAAGGTTTTCGGAGGTGAAAAACGCACCTTCCGAGCACCCCCCGCGAGGCCACGAGGCCGTCGGTGAAGCCTCGCGGGAGGATCGAAATTTTGGGGGGATGTACGCGACTCGCGAAGAGCCTTCACCGACGGAATGGCGACCCCGAGGCGGCCCAGCGGACACCCCAAAAATGCCGCTCCGAACGCCAACCCGCACGGTATGACGGCTCGCGGCGCGCTCATTTTAGAGGGGTCGCGTTGACCGAGGAAAAACGGTATAGGAGCACCCTCGCGCATACCCGAAATCGTCATACCGTGCTGATTGGCTGTTTTTTTTGCGTAAACGCGATCTGATATGGCATATATTTCGAGCACGGTAGGGGCCAGAAATCCGTCGGGGAAGGGATGCCGGAGGGGCGCCGGCAGCGGCCCTATAAAGGCGCGTTAAACTGGAGCCCCCGGCATCCCTTCCCCGACGGATTTCCGTCCCCCACCGTGCCCGAAATATATGCCACAACGGGCCGCGTTTCCGACCACA
>PIVL01001108.1 GCA_003354145.1 Paracoccaceae bacterium | reverse complement strand
GTGGTAGTGTAGAGGTTCCCTCTGGGGATTCCCTGTACGGCGTGAGACAGAGCCATTCTGAGCCTGACCACGCACGACAGCGGAATCGCCATGGAGCCGCCCCTGCGGGGGGAGTGCTGCCGGAAACGGGACCGACGTACGACGAGCCGGCTCGCCCATGTGGTGAGCCCCGTCGTACGTCCTCCCGCGTTCCTGCTCACTCCCCGGCGGGCGTTTCGGCTACGGCCGATGCGTCCGCCGAACCGTTGGGTACAGGCGCGCCAGTGGCTTTGGGTCCCCCTGCTCCCCGCGATCGCCTCCCTACGGGTGACGGCGGTCCGGGTGGCGGTGGGGCCCCTGGCCCTGGCCGACCTCCCAGTGCCGAAACTCGCGCCGCGGACGGTGACTTTTCGAGTCCTGTCCCGGCCGGGTCGGCCCCTGCCCCTGGCTCCGCTCCGGCGGCCAGGGCGGGAACAGTAGCTGACAGCGACGCTCGCGCCCGCCGGCCGGTCGGTTCAGGAATTGTTGATGTTAATGTTGAAGTTTGTGCTGTTGTTGATGCCTCCGCTGCTGACGC
>PIVL01000179.1 GCA_003354145.1 Paracoccaceae bacterium | reverse complement strand
CGTGGGGACCAGCACACCCATGATCATGCTCATGAAAGCCCCCTGACGATGTTGATCCCGCTGGGTGTTCTGTCGCTGGGTGCGGTGTTCTCGGGGATGATCTGGTACGGAGATTTCTTTGGTGACCACGACAAGGTAAACAAATTCTACGGTATTCCGGCGCACGCCGAGGCCACTGAAGACCATGGTGAAGCAACGCAAGAGGCGCAAGCAGCGACGGCAACCGATCACGGTGAAACGGATCACGCTGCCACCGCCGAGGAAGCAACCGGTCACGAAGAAGAAACCCACGCTGTCGCCGAAGGTTGGACCGTTGGGTCGGGCGCTTTGTATATGGGCGCGGACAACCACGTGCTGGATGACGCGCACCACGCACCCAAGTGGGTCAAGGTTTCGCCGTTCGTCGCAATGGTACTTGGGCTGGCAATGGCGATTTGGTTCTACATCCTGAATCCATCACTGCCAGGACGTCTGGCGGCAACGCAACGTCCACTTTACCTGTTCTTGCTGAACAAGTGGTATTTTGACGAAATCTATAATGCTGTGATCGTCAAACCGACTATCGGGCTGGGTCGATTCCTTTGGAAACGCGGCGATGGCAACATCATTGATGGCTTCCTCAATGGGGTGGCGATGGGTGTCGTGCCATTCTTTACCCGCCTCGCGGGTCGCGCGCAGACTGGGTACATCTTTACTTATGCGTTCTGGATGGTTCTGGGGATCGTCGCTCTTGTCACATGGATGACGCTTGGCGGAGGAGGTCACTAATGGATAATCTTCTCTCAATCGTTACCTTTATCCCGGCAATTGCAGCCCTGATCCTTGCGGTTTTCCTGCGCGGCGAAGAAGAGGCGGCACAGCGCAATGCCAAGTGGGTAGCATTGGCGGCAACCAGCGCGACGTTTATCGTATCGTTGTTCATCCTGTTTGACTTTGATCCCTCTAATACCGGCTTTCAGTTCGTGGAAGAGCTCGACTGGCTGCTGGGGCTGAAATACAAAATGGGTGTCGACGGTATCAGCGTTCTGTTCGTAATGCTGACCACGTTTATCATGCCGCTGACCATTCTGGCCAGCTGGGGAATAAAATCCCGCGTCAAAGAATACATGATCGCCTTCCTGCTTTTGGAAACACTGATGCTGGGCGTGTTCATGGCGCTGGATCTGGTCCTGTTCTATCTGTTCTTTGAGGCTGGCCTGATCCCGATGTTCCTGATTATTGGGATATGGGGCGGTGCAAACCGGATTTATGCTTCGTTCAAGTTCTTCCTTTATACGCTGCTTGGATCAGTCCTGATGCTGGTGGCAATGGTTGGCATGTTTGCTGACGCGGGCACCACAGATATTCCAACGCTGATGACGCACCAGTTCGCAAGCGAGTCGTTCAGCGTTTTGGGTATTCAGATCATCGGGGGCATGCAGACGCTGATGTTTCTGGCGTTCTTTGCCTCATTCGCGGTCAAAATGCCGATGTGGCCGGTGCATACCTGGCTTCCTGATGCGCACGTTCAGGCACCAACTGCAGGTTCGGTGGTTCTGGCAGCGATCCTGTTGAAAATGGGCGGCTATGGTTTCCTTCGCTTTAGCCTGCCGATGTTCCCGGTCGGCAGCGAAGTCATGACGCCGATGGTATTGTGGCTGTCGGCAATTGCGATTGTGTACACGTCACTGGTGGCGCTGGTGCAGAACGATATGAAAAAGCTGATTGCCTATTCATCCGTCGCGCATATGGGCTTTGTCACCATGGGCATCTTTGCCGCCAATCAGCAGGGTGTTGATGGTGCGATTTTCCAGATGCTTAGCCACGGCTTTATCTCGGCTGCGTTGTTTCTGTGCGTCGGGGTGATCTATGACCGGATGCACACCCGAGAGATTGACGCCTATGGCGGACTTGTAGTGCGGATGCCCGCCTATGCGCTGGTGTTCATGCTGTTCACCATGGCCAATGTGGGTCTGCCGGGCACTTCCGGGTTTGTTGGCGAATTCCTGACTTTGGTGGGTATTTTCCAGGCCAACACATGGGTCGCTGCTGTGGCAACAAGTGGCGTGATCTTCTCGGCGGCTTATGCGCTTTGGCTCTATCGCCGCGTGGTGTTTGGCGACCTGATCAAGGAAGGTCTGAAAACCATCGAGGACATGTCGGCCCGTGAAAAGCTGATATTCGCGCCTTTGATCGTGATGACCATTTTGTTGGGTGTATATCCTGCACTGATTACCGATATAATCGGGCCATCGACGACGGCTCTGATTGGCAACTTTGACGCAGCTCTGGCTTTGGCGGATACCGCCAGCCAGGTCGCAGAACACTAAGGGGGCCGGACAATGATCCAGGCTGATCTGACCGTAATCCTGCCAGAAATCATTCTGTCACTGTTTGCGATGCTGGCGCTGATTGGGGCGGTGTATTCTTCTAAAGACAAAGCTGCCAAAACGCTGGTCTGGGCTACTTCGATCCTGATGCTGGCACTGGCTGCGTGGATCGGTACCAAGGGCGACGCCGCCTATGTTGCGTTTAACGGTATGTTCATCGACGATGGATTTGCCCGCTTTGCCAAGGTGATGATCCTTGTTTCTGCTGCCATAGTGCTGCTGATGGGGCAGGACTACATGGCGCGGCGCGGCATGTTGCGGTTTGAGTATCCGGTTCTTGTTGCTTTGTCCGTAGTTGGCATGATGATGATGGTCAGTGCCGGTGATCTGATGTCGCTTTATATGGGGCTAGAGCTGCAATCTCTGGCGCTTTATGTGGTCGCATCCCTGCGTCGTGACAGCGTCAAATCCACCGAAGCCGGTCTGAAATACTTTGTTCTGGGCGCGTTGTCGTCGGGTTTGCTGCTGTATGGTGCATCGCTGGTTTACGGCTATTCCGGCACCACATTGTTCAGCGGTATTATCACTACAACCATTCACGGAGAGGTCTCGCTTGGCCTGTTGTTTGGGCTGATCTTCCTGATCTCGGGCCTTGCGTTCAAAGTTAGCGCCGTCCCGTTCCATATGTGGACACCGGATGTTTACGAAGGTGCACCAACACCGATCACCGCTTTTTTCGCCACTGCTCCAAAGGTCGCGGCTATGGGTCTGTTTGCCCGTGTCATGTTTGACGCCTTTGGAGGAGCCGTTGCCGATTGGCAGCAGGTTGTGGCATTGCTGTCGGTGGCCTCGATGTTCCTTGGTGCCGTTGCGGCCATTGGCCAGACCGACATCAAGCGACTGATGGCCTATTCCTCAATTGCCCATATGGGTTTTGCTCTGATGGGATTGGCGGCAGGGACAGTATTTGGTGTTCAGGCAATGCTGATCTATCTGGCAATCTATGTGACGATGAATATCGGTACATTCGCCTTTATCCTGATGATGGAAAGAGACGGCCAACCGGTGACGGACATCAAGTCGCTGAACTTGTATTCCAAACGCGAACCCGGCAAGGCGCTTGCGATGCTGGTCCTGCTGTTTTCCTTGGCTGGCGTGCCGCCAATGCTGGGTTTTTTCGGCAAGTTCTATGTGCTGCGCGCCGCTTATGATGGCGGGCTGATATGGTTGGCGGTGGCTGGTGTAGTCGCGTCGGTGATCGGTGCATTTTATTACCTGCGCATCGTTTACTACATGTATTTCGGCGAAGAAGGCGAAGAGCTGGACAGCAACGCAACACCGCTGCTTTGGGGATGTCTGATGGTGTCGGCTGCTGTCATGCTTTTGGGTATCGTCAACATGTTCGGCGTCGAAGGTGCCGCAGCGGCAGCGGCGGCAACGCTTGTCCAGTGACTGGCCCGAAGATTACGGAAAACGGGTGCTGGCCGAAGTCGACAGCACCCTGTCTGAAGCCGCCCGAATAGCGCCATCTCTGACCGGTCCCGAATGGATACTGGCCCTGCGCCAGACCGCCGGCCGTGGTCGTCGGGGGCGCGCATGGGCTGACCCAAAAGGCAATTTTGCAGCCACCTTGGTTCTGCAACCACGCGAAGCACCGGCGACGGCTGCGTTACGCAGCTTTGTCGCGGCGTTGGCGTTGTTTGATGCTTGTGTAGCTGTAACAGGTCGCGTTGACGGCTTTGCGCTGAAATGGCCCAATGACGTTCTTTTGAATGGCGGTAAACTGGCGGGGATCCTGCTGGAAAGCACCGGTCAGGGGCAGAACACGGCCCATCTATTCATCGGAATTGGCGTCAATCTGGCCGAAGCTCCGGCTGCAGCCGATGTCGAAGAACGCTCATTACGCCCGGTGTCGCTGTTTTCGGAAACCGGGGCGCAGGTCGATCCCGAGACGTTTCTGACCCATCTCGCAGCCGCCTATGCCCGCTATGAGGCACAACTTACCACATTTGGATTTGAACCGATCCGCACCGCATGGTTGGCCCGAGCGGCCAAGCTTGGGCAGGTGATAACCGCCCGCACCGGCGCTGCAGAAACAACTGGAACGTTTGAAACTGTGGACGTGTTGGGCAACCTGGTCTTGAACACCGCCAAAGGGCGCGTAAGTATTCCGGCAGCAGACATTTTTTTCTAAAAGGACGCGCATATGCTTCTGGCAATTGATTGTGGCAATACCAATACCGTGTTTTCGATCTGGGATGGGACACAGTTTCTGTGCACATTACGCACGTCCACCCATCATTCACGCACGGCGGACGCCTATTTCACCTGGTATTCAACGCTGGTCAATCACTACAAGATCGACGTCGAGATAACCGAAGTCATCATCTCTTCGACTGTCCCGCGCGTTGTATTCAATTTACGGATATTTGCAGACAGGTTTTTTGGCTGTCGGCCTTTGGTGGTTGGTAAACCCGACTGCCTGTTGCCGCAACCGTCGCGTGTCGATGAGGGCACGCAGGTTGGCCCGGACCGTCTGGTGAACGCGGCAGGGGCATTTGATCGCCACGGTGGTGATCTGATCGTTGTCGATTTTGGCACAGCAACTACGTTTGATGTTGTGGATCATGACGGGGCTTATGTTGGCGGTGCAATTGCGCCGGGCGTGAACCTAAGCCTGGAAGCATTGCACCAAGCCGCCGCTGCCCTGCCGCATGTAGATATTTCCAAGCCACAACGGGTGGTCGGCACCAATACGGTCGCCTGTATGCAGTCCGGTGTGTTTTGGGGTTACGTGGGGCTGGTGCGTGAGATATGTGCCCGCATAAAGGCCGAACGCGAACGGTCGATGCAAATAATCTCAACCGGGGGGCTGGCCCCGCTCTTCCAGCAGTCCGAGGCGTTGTTTGATGCCTTTGAGGATGATTTGACGATGCACGGGCTGACCGTGATCCATCGGTATAACAAGGAAAACAACTGAATTATGAGCAGTGAAAGACTGATCTACCTACCCCTGGGCGGCGCGGGTGAAATTGGCATGAATGCCTATGTATATGGCTATGGAAAGCCGGATAACGAGCGTTATATTTTGGTCGATCTGGGCGTAACATTCCCGGATATGGACAGCACGCCGGGGGTCGATTTGATCTTGCCCGACATTACGTGGCTGAAAGAACGCGCCGAACGAATCGAGGCGATCTTTATCACCCACGCGCATGAGGACCACATCGGTGCCGTCGCGCATTTCTACAATGATCTGAATGCACCGGTATATGCGCGCGTCTTTACTGCTAATATTGCCAGTCGCAAGATGAGTGAACACGGCTACCCCGCCGAAGCCGTGCGTACGGTGAACGCATGGCCTGAGAAAACTAAGGCTGGGCCATTTACGGTTGGATTTTTACCGATCTCGCATTCGATCCCGGAAAGTGCCGGGCTGGTCATCGATTCCCCATCCGGACGCGTAATCCATACCGGTGATTTCAAACTGGACCCAACGCCGCTTGTTGGCGAGGCGTTTGACCCCGAGTTGTGGGCCGCAGTTAGCAAAGACGGCGTCAAAGCGCTGGTCTGTGACTCAACCAATGTGTTTGCCCCCAATCCGGGGCGATCAGAATTGGATGTTGGCCCCGCGATAACCGAGCTGGTGTCGGCGGCACCGGGCATGGTGGTTGCAACCACGTTCGCAAGCAACGTCGCACGGGTTAAGACACTGGCCGAGGCTGGGCAGCGGGCAGGGCGGTCTATCGTTTTGCTGGGCCGGGCTATGCGGCGGATGGTTGAAGCGTCGATTGAAACAGGCGTGCTGACTGATTTCCCAACCGTAATTAGCGCCGAGGCCGCGCGCGACGTGCCGCGTGAAAACCTGATGCTGCTGGTAACAGGCAGCCAAGGAGAACGCCGTGCCGCCAGCGCGCAGCTTGCGCGTGGTAAATATCAGGGACTGACGATGAAAGAGGGCGATATGTTCCTGTTTTCATCCAAAACTATCCCGGGAAATGAACGCGGTGTGATCCGAATCATCAACGCGTTCAGTGAAATGGGTGTGGATGTTGTTGATGACAGCTCTGGTTTGTATCACGTTTCAGGCCACGCCAACCGGCCTGACCTTGAGCGAATGCATGAGATTGTGAAACCACAGATGCTGATCCCGATGCACGGCGAACACCGGCACCTGCGTGAACACGCAAAACTGGGTGATGCCAAAGGGTTACAAAGCGTTGTTGTGGTCAATGGGATGATGATGGACCTAAGCGGTAATGCCCCCAAGGTGGTGGATTATATCGAAACCGGACGAACCTATCTGGATGGGTCGATCAAGATCGGAGCACTTGACGGTGTGGTACGCGACCGTATTCGCTTGGCGTTGAATGGCCATGTGGTTGTGACGGTTATTTTGGATGAGCAGGACGAACCGCTGGGCGAACCATGGTGCGAGATCAGGGGGATCAGCGATACCGGAAGCTCGCGTGCGCCGTTGGTAGAGGTGCTTGAAGAAGATCTGGGGCAATTCCTGAACCGCGCAAACGCCAAGACACTCAAGGATGATGGCAAGCTTGAAGAATCGCTGCGTCGCATAGCGCGTCAATCGGCACAGAAAGAAATTGGCAAAAAGCCCGAAGTCACGGTGGTGATTAGCCGGATGCGGTAAAAGTCTGGAGGGAAGCGCTCAAAATCAAGTTGATATTGACCGCTACCCCCCGGGATAATTCAAAACTAAAGAAGCAGAGTCGCGTGCCAGCAGAGATTAGTTGGCGCGACGATCATCCAGACTTAGCGCGATAAAGCTGGGCAGATGATTACCCATTCCGACGACCTTGTTGCCACCAGATTGGCGACCGCGGCCGCGTGGTGCTGTTTCGGTCTTGGTCGGGGTTTCCTTGACTTGCTCATCGGCCTTTTGTTTTGGCAAATTTTCTGATTTGCGGGACCGGCTTGCAGGTTTTCTTTTGGGTTTGGCTTCGGTTTCAATTCTTTCAGGTGTGGATACTTCCACGGTACCTTTGGTCAAAGGATTATCGATACGCGGGATTTTCTTTTCCACCAAACGTTCGATTGCATCCAGGTTTTTTTCGTCACGCGGTACGCAAATCATGATGGCGCTGCCATCGCGTCCGGCACGGCCTGTACGACCAATGCGGTGCACATAGTCTTCGGCATGGCCGGGAACGTCAAAGTTGAATACATGCGACACGCTTGGCACATCCAGACCACGGGCGGCCACATCAGAAGCGATCAAGAAGCGAAGCGAACCATCTCGAAAGCCATCAAGGGTGCGGGTACGCTGGCTTTGGTCAAGATCACCGTGAATGGGTGCCGCGTCATAGTTGTATTTCTTTAGCGATTTGGCGACAATATCCACATCGGTTTTACGATTGCAGAAAACGATTGCGTTGGTGCATTTTTCACCTTCGCCATCAATCAATGCCCGTAGCAATTTGCGTTTCTCGCTGCCTTCACGGTCACGGCGAGAGCCCTTGAACATCACAACACCCTGTTTGATATTCTCACCGGTTGTCGCCTGACGGGCCACTTCGACCCGTGCAGGTGCAGACAGGAACGTGTTTGTAATCCGCTCAATTTCCGGAGCCATTGTGGCAGAGAAAAACAACGTTTGACGCGTGAAGGGGGTTAGCGAAAAGATGCGTTCAATATCGGGAATGAAGCCCATATCAAGCATCCGGTCGGCTTCGTCCACCACCATGATCTGCACGCCGGTCAACAGCAGTTTGCCACGCTCAAAATGGTCCAGCAGGCGGCCTGGTGTCGCGATCAGCACGTCAACGCCACGGTCAATCAATTTGTCCTGTTCGCCAAACGAAACACCGCCGATCAGCAGTGCTTTGGTCAGTTTGACGTGTTTGGAATAGGTGTCGAAATTTTCCGCCACCTGAGCAGCAAGTTCGCGCGTTGGGCACAAGACCAGGCTGCGGGGCATCCGGGCGCGGGCGCGGCCGCGGGCCAGCATAGTGATCATCGGCAGCACGAAACCGGCGGTTTTGCCAGTGCCGGTCTGGGCAATCCCCAGAACATCGCGACCCTCCAAGGCAGGGGGAATCGCACCTTCCTGAATGGGGGTGGGGTTTTCGTATCCGGCCTCTTGGACGGCCTTCAAAACCTTAGGGCTCAGGTTCAAATCAGAAAATTTTGTCATGTGTATCCGAATTTTGCGGACGCATGCCTGGCCCGCACATCTGGTCAGAGCCGGACCCGTATGGTCTGCACTATGTGTGCATTGTGGCTCGTCTGTGCCCAATAGCAAAGACTACGTGCCGGGTCAAATCATCCGGCAAAAAAGTGCCATTTTGCGAAAGTTATTTCCAAAAAAACAACAATTCAGAAAAAATTGGGGAAATGTTTCCTTGCTTTTTGATCAAGGTCAAGATTGCAACGTCGCAAAAGCCCCTTTGCCTGCAGAGCTGTGCGCAAGTTTTCAGAATCAGCGCAAACTTCGTCGTAGAACGCCCGCAGTCCGGCTTCGCCATTGTCGGTTTCGATTTGGCGGAACAGGTCGTGCAGATTTACACCACCGGATGCAGACGGCGCGAGTTCTGCCCGATAAGAACCCTTTTCAAGGCGATAGCGGTAAGCAGCCAGCCAATCCTCCCAACTTTTCGAATGGCAATGACAAAGCGCCAGGTTAGGCAAATCAGTCTGGCCGGGGTTCATTTCGTCGTTCCAGAACATGTTGTGTATCTTGAACGTTACGTTTTCCTTGCCCGTGCGCGCGAAAAGCTTGCCAGCGACGTGGCTTAGAAACCCTCCTTTTACAAATTCCCCAAATGTTGGATAGATTTCCCGAACGATCTTATAGCGGTCTGGTCCGGCTGGAATATATCCTTTAAACAGCGTGTTATCGTCGGCAATTGATTCAATTGGGCGGCTGCGGGCACAGTGAACATCAGATGGTAGCGCACCAAGAATGTCGGCAACATTGCTGTCGGGCCACAAGAATTCGTCGACATCCATATGAATAAGCCAGTCCACCTCGACCCGGCGCCCGTAGGCTCGTGTTGCATTATGTGTCTGGCGGACCTGATGTTTTTTGGGCCGCCCACCTGCGGCCTTCCAATAGCTGTCATCACAAAAGGTTACGCGGATTTTTGGATGCGC
>PIVL01001107.1 GCA_003354145.1 Paracoccaceae bacterium | reverse complement strand
TCGAAATCCGCCTGATCGACGTCAAAGGCGATATGGGTATAGTCGGCCGATGGTTTCGCAGCGGCGTCCAGTGACAGGCAGAGCCACAGGCCACCAACCGACAGATAGGCACCGCTGTCCCATTTCACATCCAGGTTCAGGCCAAGAGCATCGGTGTAAAAACTGACCGATGTGTCGAGATTCCGAACGGCAAGCGTGATGTGGTTGAGGCCGCGAATGGTCAAAGCAATCTCCGATTGATAAGGGTTTGCGGTTGGTCGACTGACATGATCTATCCTTTCGCCGGCAGGCTGGCCGCGTTGGTCAGTGACAATTCGGTCAGGGTGGCGCGGAGTGTTTCATTCTCAAACGCGGCGTCGTCGATTTCGACCATGCCGCCCATTTTGCGGCCCGTGAATGACAGCGGTTCAGCGCCAGCGGCCAAAGCTTCGGCCTCGCGCGGTTTGCCGGGTCGGTACATGGCGCCGTCTTTGTGCACGCCGCAGACCATGTTGCCATGCAGCAGGAAGCAGAGACCGCCAAACATCTTTTTCTCGGACAGGCCCGGTTGGATGCC
>PIVL01000178.1 GCA_003354145.1 Paracoccaceae bacterium | reverse complement strand
TTTGGTTAAAAACGTCGCAAGATCATCGATCTCGTTAAGCGAATGCAGGGAGAATTCGGCACTAAGGCGGTCCAATATCCGGTCCGATCCATTGCCAATCATCAGTAGATTAGGTTTCATATAATGCCCTTTAGTTGTCTTGTTTTACAAGCTGGGATTGGGTGCCAAGCCCCTCAATCCACAACTCGACCTGATCGCCCGGCTGCAGATAAACGGGCTCTGGCTTGATACCCATTCCCACACCCGGAGGTGTGCCGGTTGAAATCACATCACCCGGATGCAACGTCATCAACTGCGATAGATGCGACACAATCTGAGCCACCGAGAAAATCATCGTCTTGGTGTTACCTGTCTGGCGGCGTACGCCGTTCACGTCCAGCCACATATCCAACGCCTGTGGATCCGGGACTTCGTCGCGTGTCACCATCCACGGGCCAGTCGGCCCAAACGTGTCGCAGGATTTGCCCTTGGTCCACTGACCCGACAGGTTCATCTGAAAATGACGCTCGGACACGTCATTGACGACGCAATATCCGGCGACGTAATCCAGCGCGTCCTCTTCTGAGACATATTTCGCAGCCTTACCGATGACAAAACCCAACTCAACTTCCCAATCCATCTTGGTCGAATTGCGAGGACGGTAAATATCGTCGTTCGGGCCAACCACGGCCGAGGTGGCCTTGTAAAACAGGATGGGATGCTCTGGGATTGGCAGGTTGGATTCTGCGGCATGGTCTGAATAGTTCAGACCGATGCACAGGAATTTGCCGATATCGTTGACACAGGCGCCCAGACGAGGCGAGCCTTCTACGGCTGGCAGGCTTGCGGTATCCAGCGCGCGCAACCGATCAAGGCTGGCATCTCCCAGAATGTCGCCGTTAATGTCGGATACTTCACCCGACAAATCCCGCAACACGCCATCTGCATCAATCATCCCCGGCTTCTCAGAGCCGGTTTCACCAAAACGTACTAATTTCATTTTTTTCTTCCTTTGTTAATAATCTTTTAACCGGCCCAGCCGCCATCGATCACATGCGCCTGTGACGTGGTAAAGCCACTTTCGTCCGATGCCAGATACACCACCAATGCGGCGATTTCCTCGGCCTTTGCGATGCGTCCCATGGGTTGGCGGGCGCTAAAATCTGCCATTGCTGCTTCGTAGTCACCTGTTGCCCGCAGGCGTTCGTGCAGCGACGGGCTGTCCACCGTTCCGGGGCAGATCGCGTTACAACGGATGCCCTGTTTGATGTATTCAAGAGCCACCGATTTTGTCAGTCCAATCACGGCTGCTTTGGACGTGCCATAGATGAACCGATTGGGAGCACCGATCACGGAAGAACAGACAGATGACATATTGATGATCGACCCACCGCCGTTTTCGATCATTCCGGGCAGAGCTGCGCGAATGGTGCGAAAACTGGACTTGACGTTCAAATCCATCGCGAAATCAAGATCGGCCTCGGTTGCCTCAAGGATTGTGCCGCTATGCACGATCCCGGCGCAGTTAAACAAAACATCAGGATTTGCCCGCGCCACACCTTGTTTTACCGACTCGTCAGACAGCACATCCATGACGAATGTATCCAGCGTGCCTGTTGCCTCATCCTGAAGCGATTCAAGTGTGTTGGTGTTGACGTCGGTGGCAAAGACATGCGCACCTTCGCTGGCCATGGCCAAAGCAGTGGCGCGGCCAATACCCTGTCCTGCGGCGGTAATCAGGGCGCGTTTTCCAGCTAATCGTTGTGTGCTCATGTTGTAAAATCCAGTTGTACTTTCATTGCGTAATTGCGATCAGCCGCCAGTTCGAACGCGGCAACCGCGTCGGCCATTGGGAAACGTTTTGTGAGAAGTGGGGCAAGGTTCAGTGTTTTCGCATTCACCATCTCGACTGCCTCCGCAAATTCTTCGTGAAAACGGAACGCGCCACGAATTTCGATCTCTTTGGCGACTATGGTGTTTTGAGGGATGGTTACATCGCCACCCAACCCCAGCTGAACCAAAGTGGCGCGCGGGCGCAGTACCTCAAGACCGGAGCAGAGGGCAGACTGATTGCCCGATGCCTCAAACATCATATCAAAATGACCTTTATTGGCACTGAAACGGCTTGTCCAGTCGGGGTCAGTTATTACGTTAATTGTTTGATTTGAGCCTATTTTTTGGGCAATTTCCAGAACATTGTCGATCATATCGGTGACGACGATTTCTGCCGCCCCTTTGGCTTTTGCGACCAGAACGCAAAGCGCGCCAATCGGGCCGCAGCCAGTTACAAGCACGCGTTTTCCGGCCACTGAACCTGCACGGTTAAAGCCATGCAGGACCACCGAGAGAGGTTCGCAAAACGCGGCCATCTCCAGCGGAATATCCGGTGCGATCAAATGGCACTGCGAGGCATCAGCCACCAGTTCCTCGCAGAACGCTCCTTGAATATGCGGCATCGGCATGGCGCTGCCGTAAAACCGCATATTTAGACAATGGTTGAACAAGTATTCGTTGCAGTACATGCAGTTATGGCATGGTCGGCTGGGTGACACGGCGACCTTGTCACCGACCCTGAGCGGTCCCTGAGGGGCTTCGGTAACAGTTCCGGCAATTTCATGGCCCAATATCATCGGTTCACGCACACGGATCGCTCCGAACCCTCCGTGCAGGTAATAATGCAGATCTGATCCGCAGATACCCCCGGCTTCGATCCGCACACGAACTTGCCCAGGACCAACGGTCTCGGGGTGGCGGGTTTCTATGCGCAAATCCTTGGCAGCGTGAATAACAATGGCTTTCATAGTCCCCCCAGACTGCTGCATAGCTTTTGAGTTAAATTTACTTTGCCCTATTCCAATGGGTTGCCAAATACCAGACTATTGTCGAATGGTATACCAAACTACAAGGCAGGACCAAAATGACAAAACGTGGATTGTTTGATCTAAGCGGAAAACGAGCGCTTATTACCGGTTCCAGTCTTGGGATCGGATACGCACTGGCTCAGGGGTTGGCGGAATATGGCGCAGAGATCGTCATGAACGCGCGCAATTCCGAGCGGCTTGAAGAAAGCGCGGCGACGCTGCGCGCCTGTGGCTTTAAGGTTCACACGCAGGCCTTTGATGTGACCGATGGCGCCGCTGTGGCTGCGGGCGTGGCGCAGATCGAGGATAAAATCGGGCCAATTGATATTTTGATCAACAATGCCGGAATGCAGTTTCGTACTCCGCTCGAGGATTTTCCCGAAGACAAATGGGATTTGTTGCTGCGCACCAACATAACCAGTGCCTTTCTGGTCGGCAAAGCTGTGGCCAAGCCCATGATCTCACGCAAAGCGGGCAAGATCATCAATATCGCCTCGGTTCAGGCAGAACTCGCACGACCCGGCATTGCGCCTTATACTGCAACAAAGGGCGCGATCCGTAATCTGACCAAAGGCATGGCGACGGATTGGGCGCAGTACGGGATGCAGATCAATGCCATTGCACCGGGGTATTTTGCGACGCCGCTTAATCAGGCGCTGGTGGATGATCCGGCTTTTACAGAATGGCTTGTAAAACGCACACCTGCGGGGCGCTGGGGCAATGTCGAAGAACTTGTCGGGGCTGCGGTGTTCTTGGCAGGCTCCGGGTCGTCTTTTGTGAACGGGCATACATTATATGTCGATGGCGGCATGACCGCGTCAATCTAAGGAATAAATCAGATGGCCAAACCAATTATTGCCGTTCTGGGCACTGGGTTGATGGGTGCCCCAATGGCGCAAAACCTGCTGCGGGCAGGGTACAGGTTACGGGTTTGGAACCGTACCATTGCCAAAGCCGAGGCGCTGGCCGGCATGGGAGTAACCGTCTGCACATCAGCGCAATCGGCGGTCAAAGGGGCTGACTATGTGATTTCCATGCTTAGTGATGGATCCGTTTCAGCAGGTATCATTGCAGACCGTGATGTCACAGAAGCATTGGGCGAAAACGCGACCTGGATCGAGATGAGCTCGGTCAAGCCGAAAGAGGCGCGCGCACAGCGGGATTATCTTGAAACCTATGGTGTTCACCATCTGGATGCACCGGTGTCTGGTGGGACCAAAGGTGCACAAGCAGGCAAATTGGCGATCATGGTTGGCGGCGACGCCGATGTGTTTGAAAAGGCAAAGCCGGTGTTTGAACCGATGGGGCGAGCTGTTCATGTTGGCCCGTCGGGATCGGGGCAGTTGGCTAAGTTGGCCAATCAGGGAATTGTGGCCGTGACCATCGGGGCCGTGGCCGAGGCAATGCTATTGCTTGAACAAGGCGGCGCTGATCCGGCGGCGGTCCGGGACGCGCTTAAGGGCGGGTTTGCCGACAGCATCATTCTGCAACAACATGGCACCCGCATGACAACGCGTAATTTTGAACCTGGTGGGCCGTCAAGACTTCAACTCAAAGACCTGGACAATCTGCTAGAAGAATCCACGACGCTGGGGCTTTCTTTGCCGGTTTCTCAACACATCCGTGATCGGTTCGCGCGGTTTTGCGCGGATTTGAACGGCGCCGAAAAAGACCATTCCGGGCTTTATCTGGAACTGCGTGATCACAACGAAATGAAGGATGACTAGCTTATGACCAAAATACTGATCCTTGGCGGCGGCGGCATGATCGGCCAGAAATTGGCGCATCATCTGGCGGATAACGGCTGGAATGGTCAGCCTGCAGATGTGACGTTGTATGATGTGGATTTTCGCCCAAACGGCGCAGCAGGGCAGCAGATCACCGGCAATCTGACCGATCCGGGAGCGGCCGAGGCATTGGCCGCAAATCGACCGGATATTGTATTTCAACTGGCCGCCATTGTGTCGGGCGAGGCGGAAACGAATTTTGACAAAGGCTGGCAGGTCAACATGTTTGCTGGCTGGACGTTACTGGAGGCCTTGCGCGCCGAGCATACAGCCAGCGGTGGCACCTATCGCCCACGTATCGTGTTTTCATCTTCAATTGCCGTGTTCGGAGCACCGTTCCCGGATCAGATTGACGACGAATTCCTGACTGCTCCGCTAACGTCTTATGGCGCACAAAAAGCGATCTGCGAACTGATGCTGGCCGATTTCAGCCGCAAGGGTTTTGTAGATGGTGTATCAATCCGCTTGCCGACGATTTGCGTGCGTCCGGGTAAGCCTAACGCGGCGGCTTCGTCGTTCTTCTCAGGTATCATTCGGGAACCATTGAATGACCAAGAGGCGATATTGCCGGTTTCAGATAGCGTGCGTCACAGCCATGCGTCGCCCAAATCAGCCGTAGGATTTCTGATCAAAGCGGCTGGGATGGACACTGAAGTGTTAGGTGGGCGTCTAAGCCTGAACATGCCGGGTGTGTCCTGTACCGTTGCCGAACAGATCGAGGCTTTGCGTGAAATTGCCGGGCAAGAGGCCGTGGATCTGATCAAACCCGTCCAAGACCCCGCAATTGTGGCAATTGTCAAAAACTGGCCGCGTACCTTTGACAGTGCGCGCGCGCGCGCGCTGGGCTTTACGTCGGAAAACTCATTCAAAGAGATCATTCAGACCTATATTGACGAAGATCTGGGGCGCTCATAGCGCCTGTTCTTTCACATATAAACTGTGTAGTTTACCTAAGGACACCAACTCGCGGACGGAGCCGCCATGCTTAGCACAGCCCAAATCGAATTCAGGAAAGTGCGCGATTGGCGATCCCGGAGATTCAGCTGGGATACCGCCCGCAGCCGGATCGCCAAACAACAACACATAGAATTACACCGTTGGGATTTCGACGCCCCGGCCTGTGCCTGAGAGAGAATTTATGAAAAACTATATCCGGCTTGATTCAGACGACAATGTCGTCACGGCCACTCGTGCTTTGGAAGTGGGCGCAGATGTCGAAGGCATCTCAACAATTGCTCTTATCCCATCGGGGCACAAGGTGGCAGTACAGCCGATTGCCAAGGGTGATATGGTACGAAAATACGCGCAATTTATCGGTCTGGCATCCGAAGATATTGCGGCCGGTGCCCATGTCCACACCCACAACACTGCCTTTCGCAATACCGAAACTGAATACGAATACTCGACAGATATGCGCCCAGTGACCCCGGCAACCAAGGCCGACACCTTCATGGGCTATCGGCGTGACAATGGCCGGGTTGGCACGCGTAATTACATCGCTGTTGTGACTTCGGTGAACTGTTCTGCCACCGCAGCACGGCGCATTGCGGACGCGTTTGGACCAGAAGAACTGGCGCAATATCCCAATGTCGATGGTGTCGCGGCGTTTGTGCATGGCACTGGTTGCGGCATGGCGGGAGACGGCGAAGGCTTTGAGGCTTTGCAGCGCGTGATGTGGGGCTATGCGGGGCATCCCAACAACGCGGGCGTGTTGATGGTTGGGCTGGGATGCGAGATGAATCAGATCGACTGGCTGGTCGAGGCCTGGGGCATCAAGACCGGCCCGATGTTTCAGACAATGAATATTCAATCCGTGGCCGGTTTGCAGAAAACCATTGACATGGGCATCCAGAAAATACGCGCCATGTTGCCTATCGCCAATGAGGCGCAGCGTTGCGAATGCCCGGTCTCTGAATTGACTGTTGCGTTGCAATGCGGTGGTTCGGACGCGTGGTCAGGGATCACTGCCAATCCGGCGCTGGGCTATGCCTGTGATCTGCTGGTGGCACAGGGTGGCACTGGCGTACTTGCCGAAACCCCCGAGATTTATGGCGCCGAGCATCTGTTGACCCGGCGTGCAGTGGATCGTCAGACCGGCGAAAAACTTGTTGGTCTGGTCCGCTGGTGGGAAGATTACACTGCCCGCAACAAAGGCAGCATGGATAACAATCCAAGCCCCGGCAACAAAAAGGGCGGGCTGACGACGATCCTTGAAAAATCACTGGGGGCCGCGGCCAAGGGCGGTACATCGCCTCTGACTGGTGTCTATAAATACGCCGAGACAGTGACGGCCAGAGGGTTCACCTTTATGGACAGCCCCGGATATGATCCAGCCTCGGTTACGGGTCAGATTGCGGGGGGCTGCAATATAGTGGTGTTTACCACTGGGCGTGGTTCTGCATTTGGCTCAAAGCCCGCACCTACGATCAAGGTGGCGACCAATACCGATATGTATAATCGCATGACCGGTGACATGGACGTCAACGCAGGCGACATGCTGAGTGGCGGCGTCACACTCGAGGAAAAAGGCCGTGAGATTTATAACCTGATCTTAAGCGTCGCCTCGGGCGAGATGTCAAAATCCGAGGCTCAGGGCCTTGGCGATTATGAGTTTGTACCCTGGCAGATCGGAGCCGTGATGTGACGCGACTACTGGTTGCTGGTGGGGGGCTTATTGGGCGTCGACACATCGCGTTTGCACTAGAGCATCCCGAAATTGATCTGGTCGGCGTGATTGATCCCGATCCGGATGTCAGAGCGTCATTTCCTGTAGCCGGGTTCGCTAACATGGACGACGTGGACGTTGTGGCCGACGGCGTCATCATAGCCACACCCACTGATCTGCACGCGGATCACGCTGAAACTGCCGCCAGGCACGGCTGGCATATGCTGATCGAAAAACCTGTTGCAAGTACAGTTGAACAGGCCGACCGGGTCGTCGCTGCTGCAGACCGGGCCGGGGTGCATGTTCTTGTGGGTCATCACCGACGCTATCACCCGCAGGTTCGAAAACTAAAGGCGCTGCTGGATGAAGGGCGTATCGGGACGCTGGTTCTGGCGTCGATGATCTGGAGCATGAAAAAGCCGGATGTTTATTTCGATGTGCCGTGGCGGACTGGGCGCGAAGGGTCTCCGGTTATGATCAACCTTGTACACGAGGTTGATCTGTTGCGGTTTTTGTTTGGTGATCCGGTGCATGTCTCGGGCTTTGGTTCGGGTCGTCTGCGCAATCAGAACCGGATCGAAAGCGGTGTTGTGACACTGGGCTTTGCCGACGGGCCGGTGGCGTCGCTGGTTTTTGCTGATACAACGCCGTCCCCCTGGGGATTTGAGGCCGGGATTGGCGAGAACCCGAACATCGGCACCACCCGACAGGACATGCTGCGCATCATGGGAACCAACGGCGCGATCAGCTTTCCATCGCTAACGGTTTGGGATGGCGCCGAGGACTGGAGCCAAGCTGTAAAGCCAAGCGTTGTATCTTGTGGCGCTGGCGTTCCTTTGGTTTCGCAGATGGAGCATTTCTGCGACGTGATTTCGGGGCGTATCAAACCGCTGATAGATGCGCGCGACGGGAGGCAGACGCTGCTGACGACATTGGCAATTGAAACGGCACTGGGGGTAGAATGAAGGTATTAAGAGCAGGACTGATCGGCGATCATATCAGCCAAACCAGATTGCCAGCCGCGCTGGGGATTATGTGCAAAGAGTCCGGCATGACGCTAGAGTTTGACCTGATCGACACAGCGGATCAGACAGATTTTGACTTTGTCAAAACTGTTGATGGCCTGCGCGCAAAAGGCTGGAGCGGGGTCACCGTGACCCATCCCTTTAAAACCAATGCAGCCAATTACGCGGGCTCTGCAATGCCCGTTGAACTGCGCAATCTGGGTGCTGCAAATACCTTGGTCTTTGAAAGCCCGCTAAAGGGTGCCAACACCGACTACAGCGGATTCCTGTCTGCATGGAAAACCCATATGGGCACACGCGCCCCCGGTGTTGTGGCAATGGCCGGGGCCGGAGGGGTTGCGCGGGCGATCGGACCTGCATTGGCCAAACTTGGTGCAACCGAGATCCGGATTTGGGACATGTCCGAACAGAGCGCCAAAGAATTGGTTGAACTGATCGGCCCGTCCGCCAAAATTGTTAGTGCCGAGCAGGCGCATATTGCAATTGCCGGTGCTGACGGTCTGGTGAATGCGACACCTCTTGGAATGTCATATCATCCGGGCACAGCCTTTCCACGCGAATTGATAGGGTCACAAAGCTGGGCGTTTGATGCGGTCTATACGCCGACAGACACCGAATTTCTGATGGATTGCAGTCAGGCCGGGTTGACCGCATTGACCGGGTTTGAACTGTTTCGACATATGGCGATGCTTAGCTTTCAAGCCTATACCGGGATCACAGCCAACCCGGATACCATAATGCCAAAACTGGCGACTCTACGCCCCGTATCCGGCTGATCAAGATGCGCGTCGCCAACCGAGTTACAGCAAAAGCGCGCGCAGATCGGGCGCAACTGGGCATCGTGATGATGCTGGTTGCCTATCTTAGTTTTGCTATGGTCGATACATCCGCCAAATATCTGGTGTTGCTGGGTGTACCGGTCATTCAGATCGCCTTTTTCCGCTATGTCGTTCATTTTGCTTTGGTTTTGGTATTGATCGGGCGCGGTGGAGTTGCATGGCACCGCTTTGCCACCGGACATGTTGTGTTGGTCATGTTACGCTCGGCCCTGTTGGTGTCGGCAACGGTTTTGAATTTCTTCGTGCTGAGATACCTGTCACTGACACTTGTTTCGGCGAT
>PIVL01001106.1 GCA_003354145.1 Paracoccaceae bacterium | reverse complement strand
TTGTTTGCGCCGCCAGCGATTACGCAACGCCACAGCAACGGCGCGTTTCGCGTCGTTTTGGCCAATGATAAAGCGGTCCAGTTCCGAGACAATCTCGCGCGGGGTCAGGTCGGTCATTTCTTAATCGTCTCCACGGTCAGTTTGCCATTTGTATAAACACAGATGTCAGCCGCAATCGCCATCGATTTGCGGGCGATGTCTTCGGCGGTCATGTCAGAATCCATCATACCGCGAGCCGCGGCGAGTGCGTAGTTGCCGCCCGAGCCAATGGCTGTCACATCGTGTTCAGGTTCCAGAACGTCCCCTGCCCCGGTGATCACCAGCAGTTCGTTCCCATCGGTCACGATCAACATCGCCTCTAGCTTTTGTAGGTATTTGTCGGTGCGCCAGTCTTTGGCCAATTCCACCGATGCACGTGCCAACTGGCCCGGTGTCGCCTCGAGTTTGGTTTCAAGTCGCTCCAGCAATGTGAAAGCATCCGCAGTAGACCCGGCAAATCCGGCAAGCACGTCAAAGCCACCAGGCGACAGGCGCCGGACTTTGCGGGCCGTGCCTTT
>PIVL01000177.1 GCA_003354145.1 Paracoccaceae bacterium | reverse complement strand
CCGTGACTTTCAAGCACAACACCTTTTGCGTCGGGGTTTTCAAGGCAATACTTCTCAAGCCAGAGTCCCAATTCGTAGCCGGGTTTCTTCCAGGGTAGCCAGCCAATCGCATCGCCAAATATCTCTTGGGTCAATTCACGAGAGTTTTTTGAGGCGGCAATGGCGATAATCGCGTCCGGGTGCATATGATCGACATGCTTGCGCGGAACATAGGCGTGTAACGGTGTGTCGATCGAGGCCGCGCGCGGGTTCAGATTAAAGGTGCAATGGGGCAGGTAAGCGACCATTTCATCCTCAAAATCAACACCACGGTATTTGCTCTTTAGCGCCTGTAACTTGTCCATATAGAGCGTGGAGAAGCCGTCCATCTTGATCGACCCAACATCGCCACCCGATCCTTTGACCCAAAGGACCTCGGTCTTGTCACCGCTCAAAGGGTCGATTTCGATGACTTTGGCCGACGTGTTCCCGCCACCGTAATTGGTGATCCGCTTGTCCGATCCCAGAAGGTTTGAGCGATACAGCAACAATTCCGATTCGCTCATCCCTTTGGCCCGCTCGCTGTCCCAGACATTTTCAAGCCGCTGAAATTCAGTTGTTTTCGACACTGTAGTTCTCCCTCGGCCCAGGCCGTGCGTAATCCGGATTTGGCACAACGCTGGCCGGTCTGTGACGGAATGTCAATCAATAACGATCAAAAACAGTTACATATGAATAACTTTGATTGATTGTGACAATAAATGATTGACACATGTCAAATCACACCGCAGTCTTGTCGGAATGGGAGGATTCGATGCACGAAAAAGAACGTCACCGCATTATTTTGTCGGCCATTCAGGACCGACCTGTCGCAACCGTACTCAACCTGTGTGCATTGACCGGGGCGTCTGAGGCAACGATCCGTCGGGACATCTCAACACTTGATCGTCAGCAACGTCTTCGCCGCGTACGTGGCGGGGCGGAATCGATCAATCCTCCGCAATTTGTCGGTCTGGCGGGGCGACCATTTTCCGTCAACGAAACAATCAATATCGAGCAGAAACAGGCAATCGCCCGCGCTGCTGTTGAGCTGTGCGAGGATGGCGAGCCGATTATCATTAACGGCGGCACCACAACGTTTCAAATGGTGCATCCGCTGGCGACACGTCAACTTCAGGTTTTCACAAATTCTTTTCCGATTGCCGAGCACCTTCTAAAAAATTCACGCAACACGATTATGCTTTCGGGCGGCACGATTTATCGCGAACAGAACATCATTCTGTCGCCTTTCGAAAATGACGTGACCCGCAATTTCTATGCGCGCCGCATGTTCATGGGCGTGCAGGGCCTTGGTCCGATTGGCCTGATGGAAGCGGACCCACTGATTATTCAGGCAGAACAAAAACTGATTGGGCAAGCAGACGAGTTGGTTGTCCTGGCTGACAGTTCGAAATTTGAAAACCGTTCAAGCATGGTTCTGTGCCCTCTGACCCGCATAGATACAGTGATCACCGATGACCGGATCACCGACCGCGCGGCAGCGATGCTTGAAAACGCAGATGTAACACTGATCGTGACCCAGTCGGGGCAGGCTCAGCAAGTAGAGGCGGCGTCATAAACGTCGCCAATTTCCGAAGACGCTCAAGGGAGGAAATCATGAGTGTAATGAAAAAAATCTTGTCCACAGTGGCCATAGCGACCACGTTCATGGCAGGGGCGGCGCAGGCCGATGATGTACGGATTGCACTGGTTGTCAAAGCGCTTGGTATTGGCTTTTTTGAGGCCGCGGCCAAGGGCGCCGAAGAGGCAGCCAACGAGTTGGGTGGCGTGGAAATCATCTATACCGGCCCGACCAGCACCACTGCTGAAGGTCAGATCGAAGTTATCAATGCGCTGATCGCACAGCGGGTAGATGCCATTGCGATCTCGGCCAATGATACAGACGCGCTGGTGCCTGCGCTTAAAAAGGCTATGGATCGCGGTATCACTGTCATCAGCTGGGACTCTGGCGTAGCGCCTGAAGGTCGCTCGCTGCATCTGAACCCATCGTCCAACGCATTGATCGGCAATATGATCATCAAGTTGGCTGCGGATCACCTTCCAGATGGCGGCGATGTTGCCGTTTTGTCAGCGACGACGACGTCCACAAACCAGAACATCTGGATTGAAGAGATGAACAAGGTGATGGGCAACTATTCTGGCATCAATGTGGTTGGCACGGTTTATGGTGACGATCTGGCCGACAAATCCTATCGCGAGGCCAATGGTCTGATGCAGACCTATCCGGACCTCAAAGCAATCATCGCACCGACGTCAGTTGGTATTGTGGCGGCTGCACAGGCTGTGGCAGATGCTGGCAAAATCGGTGAGATCAATGTGACTGGTCTTGGTTTGCCGTCTGAAATGGCGGGTGCCATCGACAGCGGTGCGTCCAAGTCCTTTGCCATCTGGAACCCAATTGATCTGGGATATTCGGCGGCAATGCTGGCTTATAACCTGTCACAGGGCAACGCCACCGCTGAACCTGGTGCCGAAATCCCGATGGGTCGCATGGGCAACCTGACCTTGGATGACAACAACGAAGGCGCGATGGCGGACCCGTTTGTCTATGACGCCTCAAACATCGAACAGTTCAAGAGCATCTTCTGATCGCCTTGTAGTCGTCTCTGGCGCGGGACCCCCTGCGCCAGAGAAAACCATCAAATACTAGGGTGACAACATGCTGGACAATGCAGGAACCGCAGAGGTGGCAAAGCCGGTTGTGGTCCTTGATGGGATCAGCAAGATTTTCCCAGGCGTCAAGGCTCTGTCAGAAGTAAAGCTTGAGCTTTATGCCGGGCAGGTGACGGCCCTGGTCGGGGAAAACGGCGCCGGAAAATCAACCGTCGTCAAAGTACTGACCGGGATTTACCAGCCCGACGAAGGTGCCATCCGCATTGATGGTCACCCGATTTCGCTGCCCACCGCACAACACGCATCTGACGCCGGAATTACCGCGATTCATCAGGAAACCGTGCTGTTTGACGAACTGTCAGTTGCTGAAAACATCTTTATCGGTCACGCGCCGAAAACCCGCCTTGGGCTCATTGATATCGTTCAGATGCAACGCAAGGCCGCTGAATTGCTGGCCAGCATCGGCGCTGAGTTTGATCCTGATGTAAAATTGCGCGATCTGGGCATCGCAAACAAACATCTGGTCGCGATTGCCCGCGCTTTGTCTGTCGACGCCCGCGTGGTGATTATGGACGAACCGACCGCAGCCCTTAGCCACAAGGAAATTGCCGAGCTTTATGAGCTTGTCGAAGCGCTCAAGGCACAGGGCAAAGCGATCCTGTTCATCAGTCACAAATTTGATGAGATATTCAGAATTGCAGATCGGTTTACCGTGTTCCGTGATGGAGAATGCGCCGGCGAGGGACAGATCAGCGATGTAACCGAAGACGAACTTGTACACATGATGGTTGGGCGCGCTGTTAATCAGATTTTCCCGGAACGCACGGCGGCGTTGGGTGACGTGGTATTTCAGATTGCAGGTTATTCGCATCCTACGGAATTTGCCGATATTGGGTTCAATCTGAAAAAGGGCGAGATCCTTGGATTTTACGGGTTGATTGGTGCCGGCCGGTCTGAATTGATGCAGGCGATTTTTGGGGTCACGAAACCATCGAAAGGCGTGTCCAAGGTTGACGGAGTTATCAAGGCCGTGCGCTCTCCGGCAGATGCGATCCGCAGCGGTATTGTTTATGTGCCCGAAGATCGAGGCGCGCAGGGCGCAGTGACCGGCCTGCCGATTTTTCAGAATGTCACCTTGCCCTCGCTCAAGAAAACCTCGCGAAACGGGTTTTTACGGATGGCCGAAGAATTTGCACTGGCACGCAAGTATACCAGCCGCCTTGATCTGCGCGCGGCGTCGCTGGACCAGAATGTCGGGGATCTGTCAGGCGGCAATCAGCAAAAAGTGGTAATCGCCAAATGGCTGGCCACTCAACCCAAAGTCATCATTCTGGACGAGCCGACCAAAGGCGTCGACATCGGATCAAAGGCCGCTGTTCACGCGTTTATGGCTGAATTGGTGGCACAGGGTCTGTCGATTATCATGGTCAGTTCGGAAATTCCCGAAATCATGGGCATGTCGGACCGGGTTATCGTCATGCGCGAGGGGCGCATGGTGGCCGAACTGACGGGCGACACGCTGACACCGCAAACCCTTGTCCGCCACGCTGCCGGTATTGCGGAAAGCTAGAGTATGATAAGAAATTTCCTGATCTCGCGAGAAGCGATCCTGCTGCTGGTTATCCTTGTATTGGTGGGTATCATTTCAACCCGTTTCCCCGGATTTATCGTACCTGCCAATTTGGCCAATGTGTTCAACGATACCTCTCCTTTGATCATCCTGGCGCTGGGGCAGATGGTGGTGATTGTGACCCGCTGCATTGATCTGTCAGTGGCTGCCAATCTGGCGTTGACCGGCATGGTTGTAGCGATGATTAACACCATGGCACCGGACCTGCCGATCGTGGTGATCCTGATGGTGGCGATGGTATTCGGGGCGGTGTTAGGTGCCGTAAACGGAATATTGGTATGGAAATTCGAAATCCCGCCCATTGTCGTCACGTTGGGCACCATGACCATTTTCCGCGGATTAATTTTTTTGATTTCTGACGGCAAATGGATCAATGCCCATGAAATGAGCCCTAATTTCACGGCATTTCCACGTGCGCAAATATTGGGTCTGCCAGTGTTGTCATGGATCGCAATTGGTGCTGTTGTGATCTTCTTCATTCTGATCACACGTACCGCTTTGGGCCGGGCGTTCTTTGCCGTAGGCGGCAATCCTCATGCAGCGGTCTATACCGGGATCAATGTCGGTCGAACGCGGTTCTTTGCCTTTGTTCTGTCTGGCGCGCTGGCAGGGCTCACGGGTTATCTGTGGGTGGCACGCTATGCCGTGGCTTATGTCGATATAGCGGGTGGGTTCGAGCTCGAAGTGGTCGCGGCCTGCGTTATTGGCGGCGTATCAATTGCCGGGGGCATCGGGTCTGTGGGCGGCGCACTGTTGGGCGCTTTGTTCTTGGGTGTTGTCAAAAATGCATTGCCAGTGGTGAACATCTCGCCGTTCTGGCAGCTGGCTATTTCTGGCAGTGCTATCATTATCGCTATCGCCATGAATGCGCGCGCCAACCGCCGTAAGGGCCGCTTTATCCTGAAACAAGCGGAGCAATCGACATGAACCCGACTGAACGCTTTATCCCTGATCGGTTAACCACACCGATGCAACGATTGCTAAAAAGCTGGGAAACCTTATTGCTGCTGGTTGCGGTGGGCATCTTTACGATGAACTCTTTCGCCTCACCGTATTTTCTGGACGCCTGGAACTTAAGCGACGCCACCTTTAATTTCACTGAAAAGGCGATGATCGCCTTTGCCATGGCTTTGCTGATCATCTCGGGTGAGATCGACCTAAGCGTGGCCTCGATCATCGCGCTGACCTCGACCGCGATGGGCGCGGCGGTGCAATATGGGGCCGGTACAACGGATATCGTGCTGATTGGTCTGCTGGTTGGGCTGCTATGTGGTGCATTTAATGCGGTGCTGGTGACGATCATGGGGCTGCCGTCCATTGTGGTCACCATCGGCACGATGAGCCTGTTTCGAGGTATCAGCTACATCGTTCTGGGCGATCAGGCCTATCGCGGTTATCCGGCGGATTTTGCGTTTTTCGGGCAGGGCTATGTTTGGTGGGTGTTCAGTTTCGAGATCGTGTTGTTCGTTATCTTTGCAATAATCTACGGCGTCGTGCTGCACAAAACCAATTTTGGCCGTGCGATTTATGCAATTGGTAATAATGCTACGGCTGCCCAATTTTCGGGTATCAGGGTGCAGCGGGTTAAGTTTATTCTGTTCCTGTTGACCGGACTTATGGCGGGTATTGCTGCGATATGTCTGACGTCGCGGCTGGGCTCAACCCGGCCCTCTATCGCGGTGGGTTGGGAGCTGGAAGTCGTAACAATGGTGGTTCTGGGCGGCGTCAATATTCTGGGCGGATCGGGCTCGATCCCTGGCGTGGTTATTGCGGCGTTTGTTATGGGGCTGGTGACCTTTGGGCTGGGTCTGTTGAATGTGCCCGGTATTGTTATGTCGATCTTTATCGGCCTGTTGCTGATCGGAGTGATCGCCTTGCCCCGGCTTTTGACCATGATCGCGGCAAGGCGGGCCTGATGGAGAAGTATGCCTTTAAGATGCACCTCAATCCGGGGACGGCGGCAGAATATCAAAAACGTCATGACGAGATATGGCCAGAGCTGGTGGCATTGCTGGGCGAGGCCGGTGTTTCGGATTACTCGATCTTTCTGGACGAAGACACAAACACCCTGTTTGGCGTTTTGTGGCGTGCAAAAGATCACCAAATGGCCGCTTTACCGACACATGATATCATGCAGCGCTGGTGGGCGTATATGGCCGATCTGATGGAGACTGGGCCGGACAATGAACCGGTGGCGATTGGGTTGCCTTGCGTCTTTCACATGCCATGACCCAACCCCGTCATATCGCCGTCATTGATATTGGCAAAACCAACGCCAAGCTGGCGCTGGTCGATCTAAAGACCCTTGGCGAAATAGCTGTTGTCACGCGACCCAACACCGTTTTAGGCGGCCCGCCCTGGCCACATTTTGATGTGGATGGGCATTGGGACTTTCTGCTTGATGCAATGGCCCGGTTTCACCGCGAACATCGGGTTGATGCGATCTCGGTTACGACCCATGGAGCCAGTGTGGTTTTGTTGGATAAAGATGGCGAATTGGCTGCTCCGGTGCTGGATTATGAACATCAGGGGCTTGATGCCTTAGCCTCAGAATATGACGCGATCAGACCGGATTTTGCAGAAACCGGGTCGCCACGCCTTGGCATGGGTTTGAATGTGGGGGCGCAACTGTTTTGGCAGTTCCGGCAGGACCCAGAGCTTTTCGACAGGGCGCATCACATATTGACCTATCCGCAATACTGGAGCCACAGGCTGACCGGTGTTGCCGCCACAGACGTCACGTCGCTTGGCTGTCACACTGATCTGTGGAACCCTGATGCAGCGGATTTTTCGTCGCTTGTGGATCGTCTTGGCATCCGCGAGAAAATGGCCCCTGCGCGCGCATCCGGCGACGTTTTGGGGCCGATATTGCCAGAGGTCGCGGCCCGTACGGGCCTTGCACCAGACACACCGGTGGTTTGTGGCATCCACGATTCCAATGCCTCTCTGTTGCCGCATATCAAGTCACGCACAAAACCGTTTTCGGTGGTCTCAAGCGGGACATGGGTGATTGTGATGGCCATTGATGGTCAGCCCGTGTTGCTGGACCCAGACCGGGATACATTGAAGAACGTCAGCGCCCTTGGCCGAGCCGTACCATCTGCGCGTTTCATGGGTGGGCGGGAATATGAGCTGATCCGAAACGGGGCATCATCAAATCCGACAGGTGCAGATGTTGAGCGGGTTCTGAATGAGGACATAATGTTGCTGCCAGCAGTCGAACCCAACTCTGGCCCATTTCGCGGCTCGCAGATGTCGTGGACTCCAAGGGAGCCGAATCCCGATACCGGATGCCGCGAGGTTGCATTGTCCTTCTATCTGGCCTTGATGACCGCCGAATGTCTAAAGATGGTGGGCGCGTCTGGAGAGACAATTGTCGAAGGCCCGTTCGCGCGGAACCTTTACTATTTACAGATGTTGCAAGTCGCAACGCAGCGCCCTGTCGTCACCTCGGATTCCATAACCGGAACCAGTGTCGGGGCAGCGATGCTGTTCAGCAATGCCTCTATAGAACTTTCCCACAATGAAGTCGCCCGACCATCTGCCGAACGCCAATTTGGTTTATACGCCTCAAGATGGCGAAACCTTGCATCGCCGGGATAAGGCCAAAACCTATTAGCCTTGCACCACTGGTTCGTCAGCTTCCGCTGAAATGGCAAAACTGTGAACCGGCTTGGAAACGTTGTGCAACTCAATCTGCCCAAGGTCAGAGGCTGGCGTTGTTGAAGTTACAATATCGTCTGTCACAACAACCCGATGGCCAAGCGATTTGCCGTAGTCCCCCAATCGGGCGGCGATGTTGGCAGCGCGGCCAATGACGGTGAAATCAAGCCGCTCTTGTGATCCGACATTACCGTAAATGACATTTCCATAGGCGATTCCGATCGAACAATCGAAGTTGTGTGTACCGTCCTCTTCGCGCAACTGTTTCAGGCGTGCGACAATATCTTGTGCAGATGTTAGTGCCTGTGCTCGCGCATGCGCGGCGTTACCTTCTGCCGGAAACACGGCCAACACAGCGTCGCCGATGAATTTGAGCACTTCGCCCCCGTGTTCATCAACAATAGTCGACGTGGTTTCGAAAAACTCGTTCAACAGTTTGATATAATCGGCGCGGCCTAGCGTTTCCTCTAATCGTGTAGACCCGCGCAAGTCACAGAACATGATGGCAGCGTCGATTTCATCGCCGTCACCGCGCCTGATCTCACCACCTAAAACCCGCGAACCGCTGCGTTTTCCGACATAGGTCTCAAGCAGCGACTGGGCGTTCTCGCGCTGCATAAACACTTCGTAATAGCGGCTGATAACCGAAGAGCATTCAAACACCAAACCAAGATTGGCAGTGGTAAAACCGTCCGGATGATCGCAGGTCAGGGTCAGAACATTGGTCCGCCCATCCGAAAAGCGCAGCGGCATAGCTACATAGTCGGTCGCCCCCTGTGCGCGCAAATCTTCCATGATAGGAAAACTGTTTTCAGGTTGTTGGGTTCCCAGCTTTTGGCGAATTCCACCAAGCCCGTCAGAAACGTGACGCAGTGGGCTGTTGATAAACATGGGATTGTCGCGAATTTCATAAGGAGGAGCGAACGTTTGAACCTCATTATCTGATTTGTTCCAATTATAAACTTTTCCGGCAATCAGCGGATGCAAAGACCAGATCAACAGATTAAGTCGCGATACTGCGATACCATTTTCAAGCATCTTGGCGGCAAGGGTTGTGGTGAATTCCTCGGGGGTTGTCAGATAGGCGGCCTCACGCAGCAGCCAGTCGACCATCGGGCCGCTGATGTTATCTGTATCTGTACGCTGCAAAACATTGTCGCCGAGGTCAAAGTTGGTGACCGTGTCAGACATAAAGCTAACATAACCTTCTACGTCACAGCTTTCGGGAAGGGCGTTTTCATAAATCCAGGCAGCGTTTTCAATGCGGGTCCCGTCAACAGACATGTTCAGATACTTTGCGGTGCCTTTGAATGGGCAAAAGGTTTTTAGCTGTGACTTGCCAATAATCGTGGCCTGCACATCCTTTTTCGGAAAATATATTGTTGGGTTCAGCCGCGTTTCATACATCACTTTGGCGTCGGTACTGGATGCGATCACAACACCGTCGCGATAGGCCGTAACGCGCCCGGTCAGAGGTTGAATGTCGAGACCATATCC
>PIVL01000490.1 GCA_003354145.1 Paracoccaceae bacterium | reverse complement strand
TCAAATATCTCAAGCGCGTGTTGGCCTGCGGCGGTGGCTTATGTTCGGGCGCTCTCCTTTTGTTGGGCAGGTGCAATGATGCCAGCCTTGCGTTTGTCTTTGAGCCGGTAACTTTCGCCTTGAATCTGAATAACCTGCGCGTGGTGCAAGCGCCCCGGTCTGACGCTTCAAAATGACCATGTCGTTGACGAATTTGATCGAAACCCGGAAATGTGCGGCGGCGGATCGGTGCGTGTTTCCATCCTCAACAAAAGCATCAACACGTTCGCGTAGCGCCAGTGGATGTGGCTTGCCCATCTGTGATCTCCATATCTGCCATAAAGACAGGGAATCACAGATCAAACGATTTGGGAATCCTGAATCTGATCAGCCACGACACGCTCTAGGCTTTGCTTTTTGGTAAGGCCCTGTCAACGGCGGAGTAAAAACCGGCCAGTGCGGCGGAGCAAAAGCAGGCCACTTTGGGTAATGGCGGCTTAGGCGTTTTCTGATGGGTTGAGGGCCTTGTTTGAGTGTGTGCGCCTTGGAACGCGCGGCTCTCATCTAGCAAGCTTGTTCCAAGGCGCATTGGCCATCATTGAGACCGCCAAGTTCAGTGGCCTCAATCCCGAAGCTTACCTCGCCGAAGTCTTCGCCCGTTTCCAGGATCACAAAATCAACCGAATCGACGAACTACTGCCCTGGAACTGGGTAGCGAAAAGCAATCAGACAGCCGTCGCGGCCTGAAGCGCGGTCCTTACCGGCTGCTTACGATGGCCCTCACAAAAGTGGCAGGTCATTAGTAAAAAGTTGCACCTCTCAATTCGCTCCAATTACACCTATTAAGGCCTATTGTTTCGTATCGAGTATGAAACAAATCGTTTCCATTGACACTCCAATCTTGTTGTTTTGGCAACCTTCTCAGTTACTTATGTCGACTTGTGCCTCGACGGACCTGACGTCCGAATGGCGCAGCATTTTCAGTTCTCTTGCAATTAGACTGGCATCCTAGGTACGGTCCTATGACGATTCTACTAATCAAAAAACGTTTTTCGAATCTTTTGATTCTTTACAATAATTGCTGTCAAAACCGCATTTGACAGAAAGGTATTCATGCCTGTACTAGGACAGAACGGAGCAATGACGATCGTTGCGCATGCAGACGACGATCTATTGTTCATGAACCCTGATATTGCCAACGGCATTGCCGCGGGCGAAGGTTCTACAACGATCTACGTCACTGCAGGCGATGCCGGGTACGATGACGGGTACTGGCAAACACGCGAGCAGGGCACCAAGGCCGCATATGCATTGATGGCGGGCGTGGATGACTGGCAGGACGAAACCGTAACTATCTCATATGGGGGCGCAACATTCGAAGTGGCGTCGTCCTATCTGGCAAGCGCACCTGACGTACGTTTGTATTTTTTGCGCATTCCGGACGGGGCTGGTGCGATTCCAGACCCGGCAGACTACGAATCCCTGGCACGGCTGGAGGCGGGAACGCTCGAAGCGGTGACCACGGTTGATGAAGCGGCGACCTACACGCGCGCTGATCTGGTCGCGGTGTTAACCGGCTTGATGGAGGCGCATGATCCTTCTGAATTCAGGCTTCAGGTCGCTGACGGTGAATTTGCAGAAGGCGAACACACCGACCACATTCATGCGACTGAATTCGCACTGGAAGCGCTTGCGCAATTCAGCGGGACAGACTTTCAGGTTAGGCAATACGTCAATTATCAGTCTGATCAGCTCGCTGCAAATCTTTCGCCTGAGGACGCGGCATTTTCTCTGGAAGTTATGCAAGCCTACGCCGCATTTGATGTGGGCGCGACGGATGAAAATGGCAATCTTCTTCCAATTTTCATAGAGTGGTCAGCACGCCAGTATATTGCTGAAACTTTCTCATCCGATGATCTGCCCACTGGCGACAACACCCCAAATGGCAGCCTTGATCCCGATCCTACGCCACCGCCAATCACCGGTGACGAGGTGGTGTATTCACTTGGCGCCGAACAAGACAACTTTCTTTTTGATGTGGACTCCCAAACAGGGCAGATCACGCTGAAAGAATGGTTCACGCCAAGCCTGGATGACGCTTGGGACGTCGACGGAGACTATATTTATGAAATCACACGGATCGCAACGCCGACAAACGGGGGCACATCTGTGTCCCAGGCAATGCAATTCGAAACTTTGCCCGAGGGAGTGCTCGCTGAGCTTAACGCTGGAAATTACTTTCTGACAGGCGGCACTGGAAACGACCATCTGATCGGGGCCGCTGGCAATGATCACCTGATCGGTAGCAACGGAAACGACA
>PIVL01000176.1 GCA_003354145.1 Paracoccaceae bacterium | reverse complement strand
GGCGACGGCGCACGTGGCTCCATCCGGCGCGACAGACCGGAATCCATCGTCGTGAGCGAAATCCCGACCCGCACCAGACCCTTTGCCGCCATTGGTCCGAGAATATCAAGATCACGTTCAATCATTGCCCCTTTGGTGACAATCGCCACCGGATGATTGAACTCGGCCAGCACCTGCAGGCAAGACCGGCTGATTTCATATGCCTTTTCTATCGGTTGATAAGGGTCGGTATTGGTGCCAATCGCAATTGGGTCGACTTTGTAGCGGCGCGCACTTAGCTCGCGTCGCAATACATCCGGCGCATTCGGGCGCGCCACCAGCCGGGTCTCAAAATCCAACCCCGGAGACAGGCCCAGATAGGCATGGGTTGGGCGGGCAAAACAATAAATACAACCATGCTCGCAGCCACGATATGGGTTGATCGAGCGGTCAAAGGGCAGATCAGGCGAACGGTTATAGGTAATCAGGCTGCGCGCCACTTCTGCGCTGACCTGAGTTTGAAAACCGGGCCGGTCTTCGGGTATATCCCAGCCATCGCCAACCTCAACGCGAGTCAGATCAAAACGTCCGGCATCATTGCTCACCGCTCCGCGCGCCCGGCGCCTGTCTTTGTCTATGCCACATTCATCTGTCATGGCATCAAATATGGAACAAACCGCGAACACATGCAATCGCTGCATCATCTTCCTGCAACTTCTTCATTAGAATTCCCTGGAAATCGGCCTTATAGGTCGGTTGCAGAACCGCCAATGTCGCAAATATTGCAGTGGTTTCGCCCATAGACGTCAAAAAGGGGGAAAGACCAACCGGTCCCCACCAAGTCAAGGAATCGAACGCATGTCGGAACAAGATGACATCATCCTGTCGGAATTGAATGACGACGAACTGGTCGAACAGATGTTTGATGACCTTTATGATGGTCTGAAAGACGAGATCGAAGAATCCGTGAACATCCTGTTGTCACGCGACTGGCAACCTTACGACATCCTGACCAAAGCCCTCGTCGGCGGTATGACCATTGTTGGAATAGATTTCCGTGACGGCATTCTGTTTGTGCCTGAGGTTCTGCTGGCTGCCAATGCGATGAAGGGCGGCATGCGCATTCTAAAGCCACTGCTGATCGCCACGGGCGCCCCCCGCGTTGGCAAAATGGTTATTGGAACGGTCAAGGGCGACATTCACGACATTGGCAAAAACCTTGTGTCGATGATGATGGAGGGTGCCGGATTTGAAGTTGTCGATCTGGGCATCAACAACGCCGTTGAAAAATACCTTGAAGCACTGGAAACCGAAGCGCCTGATATTCTGGGCATGTCGGCCCTGCTGACAACCACCATGCCCTATATGAAGGTCGTCATTGATACGATGGTCGAACAAGGCATTCGCGATGACTATATCGTATTGGTCGGTGGCGCACCGTTGAACGAAGAATTCAGCAAGGCCATCGGTGCCGACGCTTATTGCCGGGACGCGGCTGTTGCCGTTGAAACCGCCAAGGAATTTGTTGGCCGTAAACACAACCAAATGGCTGCGGCGGGGTAACGGCCCCACGCCAAATCCTGAAGCAAGGCTGCCATGACCCTGCCCAGCGACACCGAACTGACAACTGTGGGCGTTGCACCGGCCCACACCACAGGGCGCATCCTGTTGATCGCCTGCGGGGCGTTGGCGCGTGAAATTCTGGCGATAAAAGAGGCCAATGGCTGGGATCATATGGATCTGACCTGCCTGCCCGCCAATCTGCACATTTATCCCGAGCGTATTACCGCAGCCGTCGAACTGGCTGTTGAAAAGCATCGCCCAAACTATGACCAGGTATTTGTCGTTTATGCTGATTGCGGCACAGGCGGTCAGTTACAGGCGGCGTGTGATCGTATGGGCGTTGAGATGGTCAAAGGCCCACATTGCTATTCGTTCTTTGAGGGCAATAAAGTTTTCGCGGCTCATGACGACGAAATTACGGCCTTTTATCTGACCGATTTTCTGGCCCGCCAGTTTGACGCCTTTGTCTGGAAACCGCTGGGGCTGGATCGTCACCCCGAACTGCGCGACATGTATTTTGGGAATTATACTAAACTGGTATTTCAGGCCCAGACCGATGATCCTGAGCTGACCAAACAGGCCAAAACCTGTGCAGACAGGTTGGGATTGGCATTCGAACGGCGCCTTACCGGTTATGGTGAACTTGAAACCACACTGGCAGATGTCGCCACAGGCTAAGTCAGATGTTTTCAAACACTTTTGTCGCCCAATACGAACCAGACACGTCGAAACTGACATTTTGGGCTCGTACAAATCCAATCGCCTTGCGAAATTTTCTCAAATCACGCCCCAAAATACGCATTTCATCGCGAATGTCGGTTTTAGAATGACTTTGATACACTGCCAAAAGCGCCTCCAACTCTTTTAGCGGGGCCGAACAAAACTCATTTGATGACGCCAGCAACAGCCAGACATCTCGGGCCTGCGCATACCTCAATTCCATCACTGCAACGGGGTCTTCTTCCAGATCGAGCAGGTAAATGCTGTCCTCAAACAGCGTCATGTCTTTTAGGTGCGGGCGACCATGGGCAAAGCCAAGCGCGTGTAATTCGGCCAGATTGGCCATCGCTTTCTTCAGCAATCTCTGTTTGTCCTGCCTGCTGTCGCTTTGCCTCAGCACTTCGCGCAACTGCTTCCCGCTATCTGACAAAACTATGTGCGCGTCAGTGATTTCGAGAACGTCCGGCACCCGCACAGATGCCTTGGCAAACGCCCTAAGCCGAGCCGCTTCTTGCAGTAAACCGGGCATACCGCCACCTGAACCAGTTGGCCGTAACGCCGCAGGAAGGAAATTACTTAGGCCCTTGTGAACAAAGGAATAAAAGCTGGATCGTCGCTCTTCCGGGCGTTTGATCCAGGCCGGTTTTCCTTCAAAAAGCGTCTTTTCTATTCGCGGGGCAGTTTTTTCAGACAACATCACACCCCTTCCAAGTCCGCGGCCCTTCAGGCATTGGCTCCAACACTGCGTATACGCTCGATCATTGACCGCAACCCATTGGACCTTTGCGCCGACAAATGATCATTCATTCCCAACCGTTCAAACTCTGCGCGCGCATCCACACCGGCCACATCCGCCACAGGCAAACCATTGTAAAGACGCTGCAATACCGCAATCAAACCCTGAACTATCATCGCATCACTTTCACCATCAAAGCGAAAGATTCCATCCTTAATGACCGGATGAAGCCAGACCTGACTGGCACATCCATTGACCTTGGTTGCAGGTACCTTAAGCGCTGCATCCAACGGTTCTATCGCTTTACCCAGATCGATCACATAGCGATACCGATCTTCCCAATCATCGAGGAATTCAAAATCTTCAACAATGTTTTCAAAAGCCGGGCTCGTCATCGCAATGTCCTTAGGTTTTGTCTGACTATTCAGGTATGACGCACCGCTTTGCGTGTCCAGCCCTGCCTTGACGCTTTTCAACCGGCTCGGGATGCGATACCCCAAGGAAAAGCAACTTAAATACCACGGGGCACGATGCACAAGTCTTTGACAGTCCTTTTAGTGACCGGTTTAATCTTGACCGGTTGTGGGTGGAGTAATTCCGGAGCCAATCCGAAAAACTGGTTTGGTGGTAGCAAAGAAGCTCCCGCTGAAGTTGAAGCTGTGGATATCAACCCCCTGCTTCCCCGAAAGAGAAACTCAATCCTCAATAAGAAAGACGAACCGGTAGATATTGGTGTGCCAATTGCCAAGATCTCGCAATTGCGAATTGAACGTACGCCCAGTGGCGCCATCATCCACGCGACAGGGATTGGTGCCCGCGAAGGTGGCTATGGCGCGCAGCTGGTCCCGGACAATTCCGATGAAGCTGCGGAAAACGGCGTTTTGTCCTATACTTTCCGGGTGTTTTATCCTTTGGGCACCACAGCGTTAGGCACCGAACGGACACGCCGCGTTGATGTTGCACGTTCGCTAAGCAACCAACAAATGGATGGTGTACGTTCGATTCGCGTCTCTGGTACGGACAATGCCCGTGAATCTCGGCGTCGCTAAAGCTAAACCGTCAAAATGATGTGTAGGGTGGGTGAAAACCCACGCATATGTGGTTAATCCAGATCAACCACTTTGACGCTTTGGCCCTGTGCAGCCAGCGCAATTTTTCCGTCACACAAGCGCAAGGCGTCTTCGCCGAACACTTCCAGTCGCCAACCCGACAAGGCCGCTGCGTCCCGCAGACCCGCCGCAATCCCATCCAGATCGGCGCTGGGTGCAATCAGTTTTGCCGCGACACCAGAGCTTTCGGTTTTGGATTTAAGCAGCACCCGCAGCAAATCTGCCAATGCCGGATTAACTTGCAATTTTTCACGGCGTCGATCCGGTTTCGGCATATCCTCGGGCAGACATTTCAAGCCGCGTGCAATAGCCTCTAGGATACCATCCGCGATCACCCCGCGCCGGGCTTCGCGCAGCAAAAGTCGGGACTGCCCCAGATCACTGTGAGATTTGGGCTTTGTCGAGGCGATCTCGACCATCGCATCGTCTTTGTACACCCGGTTGCGCGGGATGTTGTTGTAACGCGCGTGGCTCTCACGAAATGCAGCCAGCTCGCGTACAAGCGCCAGAAACCTTGGCGAATTGGTTCGGGTTTTTACCCGCTTCCAGGCATCTTCGGGGGCAACGTCATACGTACCCGGATTGGTTAGTATCTGCAGTTCCTCCGCCACCCAATGGGCGCGCCCAGCCTTATCCAACTCTGCCGACAGAAACTCATAAACCTGGCGCAAATGCGTGACATCGGCCAACGCATAAGTCTTTTGCGCCTCGCTTAAGGGACGGCGTGACCAATCGGTAAACCGCGAGCTTTTGTCGACTTGTTTTTGTACGATCTTACGTACCAGGGTTTCATAACCAGCCTGTTCGCCAAATCCGCAAACCATGGCCGCGACTTGCGTATCAAACAACGGTTCCGGAAATACCTTGGCATCGACCCAGAAAATCTCAAGATCCTGACGCGCGGCATGGAAAACCTTAACCACGTTTTTGTCGCGAAACAGTTCATAAAGCGGTTCAAGTGACATCCCATCGGCCAACGGGTCCACCAAAACAGCATTATCGTCATGTTCACCCGGCATCGCCATCTGAATCAGACAAAGCTTGGAATAATAAGTCCGCTCGCGTAGAAATTCTGTATCAAGCGTCACATATGGCTGCGCCTTTGCCTGTTCGCAATATGCCGCAAGCTCGTCCGTCGTGGTGAGAGTTCTCATATAATTTGCTACTTCTTTTTGCTTTTGTCTGTGATCAAAGAACAGTCAATTGTACCCTCACCTTTCAAACACATACGCGATTTGCAACTCTTTGCAAAGCATGCGGGTGCTAAGGATCGGAAACTAGCCGTTTATCACCCATCACAAACCGACGCAGCACAGCCGGATACAGCTTATGCTCAAGCTTCAAAACCCGCGCGGCCAGATCTTTGGCATTTTCACCGGGATGAATTTCAAGCCGCGCCTGCCCAAGAATGGGTCCGTCATCCAGCGCACCCGTGACTTCGTGTACCGTGCAGCCGTGTTCTTTCTCACCAGCTTCGATCGCACGAGCATGTGTGTGCAAGCCTTTGAATTTAGGCAATAATGACGGATGGATATTTAGCATTCGACCGCGCCAGTGATCAACAAATTCCGGCGTCAGAACGCGCATGAAACCGGCCAAACACAAAACATCAGGAGCAGCGTCCAGTAGCGGTTGCATTAGTGCCGCCTCAAACTTCGGCCGATCTCCCTTAAACGGTCTACTGTCCACGGCTGCCACGTCAATGCCACGTGCTGCGGCGCGCTTCAGCCCCCCCGCGTCTGGATCGTTGGACAGAACAAGACAGGCGCGCGCGGGATGATCGCCGGTCATGCTGTCCAAAAGGGCCATCATATTGGACCCTCCGCCTGACAACAGGATTGCGACCCGTTTATGGCTCACACCAGTGTGCCCTGATACCGAACGCCCGGCGTGCCGGTGACCGTGCCAAGGTGGTGAACGCTTTCTCCGGCTTCGCCAAGCAATGCTGACAGCGCATCAGCCTGATCTGCGTCACAAACCAATATCATGCCAATGCCGCAGTTGAATGTTTTCAGCATTTCGCCCGGCTCCATGCCGCCCACTTTGGCCATCCACTGAAATACGCCCGGCAAGTCCCAGGCCGACAAATCTATCGTCGCGCCAAGCCCATCCGGCAGCACGCGGGGCAGGTTTTCGGTCAACCCGCCGCCGGTGATATGGGCCAGCGCATGTACGCCCCCTGCCCGGATCGCCGCCAACGTCGAGCGCACATAAAGCCGGGTCGGCGTCAACAACGCCTCGCCCAATGTGCCCTCACCAAACGGACAGTCCGATTGCCAGTCCAGTCCCGACATCTCGACCAGTCGGCGTACCAGCGAATAGCCGTTGGAATGCACGCCATCACTGGCCAGACCCAGCAAAACGTCGCCCTCGGCCACGCCAGCAGGCAACACGGCACCACGTTCCATCGCACCGACCGAGAAGCCAGCCAGATCAAAATCACCCGGCGGATACATTCCCGGCATTTCCGCAGTCTCGCCGCCAATCAATGCGCAACCCGACCGTTCGCAGCCTGTGGCGATACCCTCGACAATGCGCGCAGCAACATCTGTGTCCAGCTTTCCCGTGGCGAAATAATCCAGAAAAAACAATGGCTCAGCACCTTGGCAGACAAGGTCGTTAACGCACATTGCCACCAGATCAATTCCAACACCGTCAACAAGGCCGGTATCAATCGCAATGCGCAGCTTGGTCCCGACCCCATCCGTAGCAGCCACCAAAACCGGATCGTCAAAACCTGCAGCCTTGGGATCAAACAATGCGCCAAACCCGCCCAAGCCGCTCATCACGCCTGGCCGATTGGTGCGTTTGGCTGCCGGTTTGATCCGGTCCACCAAGGCATTGCCCGCATCAATATCCACGCCCGCATCAGCGTATGTTATTCCGTTTTTGCCCGTCGTCATCGCAATCACCCCATCCGTTCTGCACCAGCCGTTGCGCGCGGCCTAATCCATTGCGCGCTTGCTTGCAACGGTTTGAACAACACACAGGGTTGACGCCCGTTCAATTCGTGATACGCACGGGTTCAGGCGGGCCTGTAGCTCAGTTGGTTAGAGCAGAGCGCTCATAACGCTTTGGTCGTAGGTTCGAGTCCTACCGGGCCTACCACCGCCATTTTAAGGTATTGTTTTTACAACACTATTTAGGGAAGTGTCCCACACGGATTTGGCCGTGGGACACTTTAGTCAGAATCACCCACCCCTCGGCTCTGTCCCCGGCGCATTTGTTATCACGCATTCGGTCGGCTGACGCTTGCACCTGGCGCACCGCATATGGGTCAGCGCCTCGTCAACCGTGATCTGATCGCCATGCCGCTTAACCACGTCTGACACGCGCACAGCGCCCCTATGGCCGCAAGAGCATGTCGGGTGTCCAGATCGCCGCCGTACTGGATCACATAGCCGTTGCCAGCGTCATTCTCCCGGCGGCTCAGCTTTTTCAGAACGCCGCGGTATTTCATGGAGCTGGGATTGCGCGTGAATGCTGTGGTCACGAGACGGTCGTAGCGTTTGACCAGTTTCAGCTCCATTGCGTGAACCAGCGAGCGGGATTTGGCAATCATCGCGACCAGTTTGCTGATCTTACCATCCGTGGTCACAGACAGGTCGGAGAGCACATTGATGGTGCGCGGGCCGTATGCCATGCGCGTCACTGGTCCCTCATCGTAGATGATCGAGCCAACGAGCTTGCCATCAGCGAACACCAGGTAGTTCAGCGCGCCGGAGACATGCTTGATGCCCTTGGCCAGATACACGTCCTTGATGAAATTCAGCGTGGCGCTGTCGGCCTGAACCACCACGATTTCTGTCTTTGGTCGCAGTTCAGCGAGTTCGACTGGCTGATATTTGAAGGGAGCCGCCCGGCTTTCCTTGCGCACCAGACTGGATCGGTTGGCCTCTGCATAGCAGTAATGCGGCAATCGAAGACCGGCTGAGTATTTCAGCACCGGTTCACGATCCTCCCAAACCTGGTCGGTCAGAATGCAGAATTTTCCGCCGACATCATCCAGCGCTTGGGTGATTTCGTGCAGATCTCCCGGGTCATAGAGATCATATGGCGGGGCGTTCCATTTCACGTTCTCGTCGATGAAGCGAAACTGCGCCTCATATCCACCTTTGGAGAACGGCGGGAACGCAATGATGTTACTGCCCATTTCAATCGCGGCCTTGGCGTGATCGCGCCAGTCGCCACCAAAGAAACTGGTCAGGTGCATCTGCGCCAATGTCGCCTCGATCTTTGGGCGCACCTTGTCGACGTACTCAACAAAGCGGTTCTGATAGTAATCGAAGTGACGCCGGTTGAATTCATTGTTGCGCCGTGAATAGCGCGCCATTTCAAACGCGACCATCACAGCACCAGCGCGGGTGATCGCGTCACCCCCCTTAATGAGCTTTTCAACGAAAGCCAGCTCGCCCTTGAATTTGAACGTAACCGGCTTGCCAATCGCCAAGCCCGCCATGCAGCACGAGAACAGGCTGACATCGTTGGAATGAACGCGAAGGGCCGGGTTTGCCTGCACCAGCGCGCGGTCCATCCGAAAAGTTCCAGAGCAGCAAACGTGAACATCGGTCCACGCCTCAACGTCCATCACCTTGATAATTTGTTGCAGGCACTCTTTGGGTACGACACCTAAAAACATGAGTGAAGTCAAAGCCTTAGCTGTGTCAATGTGCGTCAATCCATGTTATATTCAACCTGTTCCATGGGAAAAGGAGACGTATATGGAAATTTTCACATCAAGCTGGTTCACATACAAAGACCACGGGCGGATCGGCATCAGCCGGTACTCACCGCGCGGTATGTCGGCTGGCTACAAACTCTATCGGGCGTTGGCGCCGACACCGGACATGCTCAAGATGCCTCTGGCGGAGTATGAGCCGAAATTCTGGGCTGACATTCTTGGCCCGCTGGACCCTGAACAGGTCATGCGGGATCTGGAAGCCAGATCGCAAGAAGGCCGGGCGGTTCTGCTCTGCTTTGAGCGACCGCCGTTTGACGAGATAAATTTTTGTCATCGTCATATGGTAGCCCGATGGATCGAGCAGCACACCGGTCAGAAAGTCGAGGAATGGAGCGGGCGTGAGGAGTCGAACCCCGAGCTGGAACTGGACGAACCAGCATGACCGTCACCCGCGTTGAAACAACCAAGGCCGACAAGCTGCGTCTGGCTCTCACACAGGGCCGAGATATTGACGCATTGCGGATTGCCAAGGGCTTTCGAGCACTCGGAACGCATAAGGTCGCTATCCAACGCGGATGGGATGCTTACCAGAACCCCGGCTTTCACCGGGCGCTTGGTCGTGATCCTGAAAAGCTCTTGAGCGCTGCAATCGCGGCGCTCAAGTCACTTTATCCGGC
>PIVL01001105.1 GCA_003354145.1 Paracoccaceae bacterium | reverse complement strand
CGACTTTCGTCGTCGCCGGAGAAATGTCACTCTCCGGTATCCATGCCTTAACGGGGGAGCTTCTTGATCTTCTTGCCCTTGCCCTCGGGGATGGTCGTCGTCTTGTCACCGACATGAGCTCTCGTCGGCTGCGCCTTCGGCCGAGCCTGCCGAGCGCTCGGAAAGCTCACAAGCGCTTCGCCTGCTGCGCGTGCAAGTAATGGTGCTCTGTGCCTGGCTGCTGCTGCTGCTGCTGCTGCCTGGCAGTGTGGCCTGCGCCTTCCTTGCTGCTGCCGCAGCTGCCTTCTGCGCCCTTGCGCAGGCGGCGGTGCGTCGGCGGGCGGCGCGGAAGGCGCGTGCATCTACTTCATCGCCAAGAGTGTCCTGGTTGTCAGCCAGAACCCATGTGCAGAATGCATATTGCACGGCATGTTGAGCACGACGATCGTTAAGATCGCCTCCAGACCTGCGAGCGAGTGATGCCGACGGCGGGTCGTACCGCCGGCGCGTCGCGGGGCACCTCCCCCGGTCCACCTCGCTCGCCCTGGGCTGACGCCTCAGTGAAGAGGAACTGCATCTC
>PIVL01000006.1 GCA_003354145.1 Paracoccaceae bacterium | reverse complement strand
CGGCGCCCGTAGGCTCGTGTTGCATTATGTGTCTGGCGGACCTGATGTTTTTTGGGCCGCCCACCTGCGGCCTTCCAATAGCTGTCATCACAAAAGGTTACGCGGATTTTTGGATGCGCTTTCAGGGTTGAATAGGCGGTCGGATTGTCAGCATCCAGAAAGATGTAAAGTCGATGCGCGCCACGATCGAGATGATAGGCCGCAAACTGCAATATGTCGTTCGTATCTGCCTTGATTGTGGCAACCAATCCCCATTTGGTCATGCCCTTGTTTCCTGCGCTGTTGCCGGTAGATCTCCGAACCAGCGGGCAACTTTGGCATCCAGATCAAGCCGCGCAGTGAGCAACATATCATGTTCACTCAATCGCTCAAGCAGGCTTGGTGTGGCAAGGCAGACATCATCATAAAACCGTCGTAGACCGGGTTCACCTTCGGATTTGCTAATCACTTGAAGGATGTCTTGCAGTTTCATGCTTTCATTTGGCTTTCTGCGATAAGATCCATGCGACATTCGGAACTTCATATGCTTGTTGAAAACATCCCAATCAGGCGCATGAGCGTGGCCAACGTAAACGGTTTTGAATGTTTCTCCGTTACGGACATATTTGCCTTGGTGGCGCAGCGAATGAATTCCCATTCGCAAGTTGTCCAGGCGGGGGCGCGCAAAATACTTGCCTGCCGTGTGACTGATGAAGCCATCGCGTAAGAACGGGCCAAATTCAGGGTAAATTGTAGTCACAACAGAAGACGGCTGACTTGCGCTGGCACAGGTCAACTTAAAGGATGAAGGACCAGTAAACGGGTTGGATTGAGACAGCAGCTCAACAGGAAGCATCTGCATATAGGCAGCGTCATCCGGGGCATTTGCAAGGTTTTCGGCGATTGGGGACTGGGTTAGCAAAAATTCGTCAACATCGATGTGGCACAACCAATCCATTTTGCTGCGTTTGTAGCATCGTGTCGCATTAAAAGCCTGCCGTAGCTGATGGGTACTGCGTGCTTTTTCTCGTTTTCCGTCCCAGTATTGTTCGTCGCATTGAACGATTTTGATGGTCTTAAAAGGTGCGAAAAATTCAACTATTTCCGCGTCGGGCCGATCAAGATAAATGTTGATCTCGGACGCGCCAAGGTCAAGATGAAAGGCCGCAAACCGGGCAATATCGCGAAGAGGTGCGAGAACTGTCGCCACAATGCCCCAGCGAAGCCTGGCTGCGTCCCTGACCACCCGGTCTGGCGGCACTTTGATAGTGCAGTCATTCTCGCCGTCTTGGGGGGACATTGTTGTTTATACCATCATTTCCTTGGTTGCAGTCAGTTTAACATCCGGAAAATCCCGTTCAACCCTGTCGATATCCCACTGCAGTCTGGTCAAGTAAACAAGGTCGTTATCATTATCATGTGCGATATGTTGTTTGTTCAAATTCACAAATTTATCAACGGCTTGTTGTTCTCCGTTAATCCAGCGAGCCGAGGTGAACTGCGTCGGTTCAAACCGGACCGGAAGCCCATATTCAAGCTCGATGCGACTGGCAAGCACCTCAAATTGCAATTGTCCTACGACGCCGACGACAAACCCAGAGCCAATGGCGGGTTTGAACACTTTTGCGGCACCTTCTTCTGCGAACTGCATTAATGCCTTTTCAAGATGTTTGGATTTAAGCGGATCACCCGCGCGGACGGTCTGCAACAATTCCGGTGCAAAACTGGGAATGCCGCTTACGCGTAAAAGTTCGCCCTCGGTCAATGTGTCGCCGATGCGCAATTGGCCGTGATTGGGGATGCCGATAATGTCGCCTGCCCAAGCCTCTTCGGCAAGTGCGCGATCTGAAGCCAGAAACAACACCGGGTTTGAAATCGACATGACCTTTTTGGTCCGCACATGGGTCAATTTCATACCACGTTTCAGATGCCCAGACGCCATACGCACAAACGCCACCCGATCACGGTGCTTTGGATCCATATTGGCCTGAACTTTGAACACAAACCCAGTGACTTTGGTTTCTTCAGGGCAAATATTTCGCGGCTCAGCCGACTGGATCTGTGGTTGCGGGCCATAAGTCCCGATGCCGTCCATCAGTTCCTTTACACCGAAAGAGTTGATTGCCGAGCCGAACCAGATAGGAGTCATATGCCCTTCCAGCACTGCCTGCGGGTCAAGTTTCGGAAGCAACTCGGTAGCCATTTCCAGCTCTTCGCGGAACTGTGCAAGCAAGTTGGCAGGTATATGTTCTTCTAAAAGAGGGTCATCAAGCCCATTGATTTCAATGCTTTGCGATATCTTATTGCGGTCTGCGCGGTCCATCAACTCCAGCCGGTCGCGAAGAATATCGTAGCAGCCGACAAAATCGCGACCCACACCAATGGGCCAACTGGCCGGGGTCACGTCGATGGCCAGATTTTCCTGAATTTCGTCAATAATTTCGAAGATGTCACGGCTTTCGCGGTCCATCTTGTTGCAGAATGTCAGGATTGGAAGATCGCGTAGACGGCACACTTCAAACAGCTTTTGCGTCTGGCTTTCGACACCTTTAGCGCCATCAATAACCATCACGGCCGCATCCACAGCAGTCAGTGTGCGATAGGTATCCTCTGAGAAATCCGAGTGACCTGGCGTGTCCACAAGGTTGAACCGCAAATCTTTGTAGTCAAAGGACATTGCCGATGCCGACACGGATATTCCCCGGTCTTTTTCCATCTGCATGAAATCGGATCGTGTACGACGGGATTCGCCTTTGGCGCGGACCTGTCCCGCCATTTGGATAGCGCCGCCAAAAAGCAGGAATTTCTCGGTTAGCGTGGTCTTGCCGGCATCCGGATGCGAAATGATGGCGAATGTGCGCCGTCGGGCGATTTCGGGCGGCAGTTCTGGGCGATTTGTAGCAGAGTCTAACATAAGGCGCGTATAGGGAGGGATTGAGCACAGCGCAAGAATGTAGACACGCAGAGGTTTATTCGCATGAGATCAAGCAATGACGCTGAATATTTGGCGTAGGGTGGGTGAAAACCCACGCATCTACTCCATTGAGGCCCGTCGCAACAACTGGATTGCGTCAGGGCGGTCTAACAATGCCTTTTGCACATCCAGACCGTGACTGTCGCGGCCTGCATGTTCTGGCATGCCGCTTAGCTTTTCGAGCAGTTCTGGCGGCAAGGCTGGCCGGGTCCGGGGATCAACCAGCATGGATTCTGCCGCGATGCCTTCGGCGTAAATGATATGGTGGCTGTCAAACAGGATTTGGAAATAGTCAACGAAACCACCACTTTGCACATGGACGCTTTCGCCGTTGACCAGATGGCGGGCTTTGACCAATAGCTCAGATTGGCCTGCGCCGATTTGGTCAGAGCGTTGATAGACGAACAAACGGTGATCCGGGCTTACTGTCAGGTCGTTGCTGTTGTTGAGCGTTCCAGCGGTCACCACAATTGGGGCGAAATCACCGGTTGCACGCACGGTGCTTTGACCGATCCAGCGAACCTGTTGTGCTCCTTCATCGCGGGTCAGGACGCGATCGCCAATCTGCAGGTCTTCAATTGGTATCTGTGCGCCGGATGCCATCGTGATGTGAGTGCCGCGGGTAAAGGACACACAGGCCACTTGGGCAAATTTTTGCCGGGCGGCGTCGTGGTCAGTCCCGACTAAGGTATAGTCGGTTTTTTCAATCAGTGGCGCCAAAGGCAGCAAGTAAATGGCAGCGATGTCGCCGTCCTGGTCGACTTCGACCAATACGATGGCGTCTGTATTTTGCCCGGCGGGCGACATCAGGATCAGAGCGCCATCCAGATGTACCATTGCACCGGGTTCGCCAATTTCGGTGTTATCGGCAATCGTGAATGTCCCGTCCTTAAGGGCGTGAATCGACAGGCGCTCGCGTGCTGCGCCGGTTTTCAAGGTATAAATGTCGTCCGGAATCAGATCGTCACATACCGAAATTCCATCACCAAAATTCGCACCGTCACTGACACGAAATGCGTTGGCTCGGTAGACTGGAATGCTTTGGGCCTGGGATAAATGAATGCTCACGATAGGGTGCTCTTGTTGGGTGTCGTACTAAGTTGGGCGTAGTCAAGCCGTTTTCCAATACTTTATAGAACCAGATTGTGGCAAAAATATAGTGAGATCATCGGTGATTTGCTGGCAAACAGGGTGCAGGCAGTGTTACGTCTGTGCCAGATCGCGAAAATTAGGAGAGCGGAAATGGATTTAGGGATTGCTGGTAAACGGGCGTTGGTTTGCGCCAGCAGCAAAGGTTTGGGATTAGGCTGTGCCGAGGCATTGGCCGAAGCGGGTGTCAATTTGGTGATGAACGCGCGCGCGTCCGACGCGCTTGAAGAATCAGCACAGGCGATCCGCGATACCTACGGAGTGGAAGTGACCACTGTGGCTGCAGATGTTGCCACAGCCGAGGGGCAGGCGGCGGTTCTGGCGGCTGCCGGGGACGTTGACATACTGGTGAACAATGCAGGTGGGCCGCCTCCGGGTATGTGGTCAGACTGGGACCGCGAGGATTTCATCAAAGCACTTGATGCCAACATGCTGGCGCCAATTGCGCTGATCAAAGCCTTGGTGCCGGGCATGATGAATCGGGGCTGGGGTCGGGTGGTCAACATCACCAGCCAGTCGGTGCGCGCGCCGATTGGTGTGCTGGGCCTGTCCAATTCGGCACGCACCGGTCTGACCGGCTATGTCGCTGGAACGTCCCGACAGGTTGCGGGCAGCGGCGTCAACATCAACAATCTGTTGCCGGGGATACATGACACGGATCGCGCTGCCGGACTGGACAGTGGTGCCGCGTCGGCGCAAGGCGTCACGGTTGCCGAGGCGCGAACCAATCGCGAGGCAACGATTCCTGCGGCGCGATATGGAACACGGCAAGAATTTGGTGCCGCCTGTGCGTTCCTGTGTTCACAGCATGCTGGGTTTATTGTCGGGCAGAACCTGTTGTTGGATGGTGGTGCCACCAATATAACCATGTAAGGATGGCCGTATCACAAGGGTTTTCCCTAAAAGATCAGCTATTTAACGTAGAAAAGGTTCGCTATCTTGCGGACCTTTTTGCCGCCGCAGATACGCGCTTTGACGCATCTGTATTCGAGGCTGATGTCATGGCGCGGCTTGCCGAGTTCGAGCTGAAAGAGCGGATCAACTGGATCGCAGAGTGTCTGGCAAAACATTTGCCGGGTCCACTGCCAGACACCGCCCCGATATTGCGCGCAGCTTTGCCACCTCCACTGGATCCATTGCTGGCCGATGATGATTTCGGTGATTTCATATTTTCCCCCTTGGGTGAATTTGTCGCTCGTGCTGGGTTGCCGGATCATGTGGATTTGGCGCTTGATCTGATCGAGGAACTTACCCAGCGGTTTTCAATGGAATGGGCCGTTCGCCCTTATCTTAACGCCCACCCCGATCTGGTTCTGAACCGAATGGCCACTTGGGCCCGCCATGATAGTTACCACGTGCGCCGACTGGTCAGCGAAGGCACCCGACCGCGTTTGCCGTGGGGGCAGGCGGTTGGGCTAAGTTTGGATCAACCGCTTGACCTGCTGGACGTGCTGCACCGTGACCGGACGCGATTTGTAACCCGCTCGGTTGCAAATCATCTGAATGACATCACCAAAAAAGACCCGGAGATGGCGTTGGAGAGGCTTAAAACTTGGGCTGAACAAGGCACGCAAGACCGCAATGAGTTGAGCTGGATGACACGCCACGCGTTACGCGGGCTAATCAAAGCCGGGCATCCCGAGGCAATGACGATGCTTGGTTATGACCCGGATGCTGATTTGAACTGTGAAATCAGCCTAAAACCCGGGCCTGTGGTCATTGGCTCTGTTTTAGAGTTCACCTGCAGGATTGAATCTGCAAAGGACGCCCCGGTTTTAGTGGACTACGTGCTGTGGTTTCGCAAAGCTGATGGAGGGCTGCGTTCAAAGGTGTTCAAGCTGAAAACTGGCATGGTCAAAGCGGCGACGGCTTTGGAGATGACAAAGTCACACCGGCTTAAGGGCAACGCCACGACATTCCGGCTGTTTCCGGGGGCACATCGGGTGGAATTGCAGGTGAATGGGCAGGTGCGGGCCAGCGCGGATTTTGAGCTGACAGAGCTGTGAGCCGACATGAGTTGCTGTTGGATCAGAGACGTGGTTTAGGAAGCATTAGTTCAATCTTTCAGAGTCAAAGGCATCCCTGATGAAGCATGAAAATGTGCAAACCTACTACGGTGAAACGCTGCAAAGCAGTGAAGATTTGCAAACCAATGCCTGCTGTACACCGGATGATATGCCGGATTATGTCAAAAAGGTTTTGTCGCAGATCCATGATGAGGTTCTGACCCGGTATTATGGCTGTGGATTGATTGCCCCACTTGATCTGGAAGGGATGAAAATTCTTGATCTGGGTTGTGGCGCAGGGCGTGATGTTTATGCGCTTTCAGCACTGGTTGGCGAAACCGGTCGTGTGGTTGGGGTTGATATGACGCAAGCACAGCTTGATGTGGCCGAACGACATCGGAATTTTCACGCTGATGCCTTTGGCCACGCTACATCGAATGTTGAATTCCTTCACGGTTATATCGAACAGCTTGAGGATTTGCCGCTAGAGCCGGGCAGCTTTGACATCATCGTATCCAATTGCGTAATCAACCTTGCGACCGACAAAGAGGCAGTGTTTCGCGGTGCGCACCATCTGCTGAAAGAGGGCGGCGAGATGTATTTCTCGGACGTTTACGCCGACCAGAGAGTGCCGGTGGCGATGGCCAGGGACGAGGTTCTTTATGGTGAATGCCTGTCCGGAGCATTGTATTGGAACGACTTTTTGACATTCGCCAAGCGCGCCGGATTTGGTGATCCGCGACTGGTGGTGCAGCGGCCCCTGACCGTTGAGAACCCGGAACTTGAGGCACGGATTGCGCCGCTGAAATTCCTGTCCTCGACTTACCGGTTGTTCAAGCTAGGCGGTTTGGAACCGGCTTGCGAAGATTATGGGCAAGCAGTGATATACAAGGGCACGGTGCCACATGCGCCGCAGGAATTTGCGCTGGATGGTCATCATGTTATTGAAACCGGCAAAGTATTCCCGGTCTGCGGCAACAGCTGGATGATGCTGAAAGACAGCCGCTTTGCCCGGCATTTCGATTTTATCGGTTCATTTGATCGCCACCACGGAATTTTTGAGGGGTGTGGTGACGATAGCCCGTTTGAGGTTGAAACTAACGACAACTCTTGCTGCTAGACGCTTGCACCACATCTGCGAGATTGCTATCTGCGAAAAACCGATGGTTTTAATCGGGTAAACGTAATGAGGCATTCCAGTGCAGCCGCAAATCCCAAGGCTTGAAATTCGCAATCTGATCCGTCTTTATGACGGACGGCCAGTTGTGGATGATGTGTCTCTGCAGATCCTGCCCGGTCAGGTGACGTGCCTGTTGGGGCCATCGGGTTGCGGCAAGTCGACGACACTGCGGTTGATTGCCGGCGTTGAAATGCAGGACAGCGGCGAAATTTATGTCGATGGAAAACTGGTCTGTGACACCATTTTTCGGGTCCCGCCGGAGCGGCGTCAAATCGGGCTGATCTTTCAGGATTTTGTTTTGTTTCCGCATCTTACCGTGGCGAACAACGTCAGTTTCGGACTTAAAGGGACGAAAGACGAAAAACGAGCACGGGTCAATGAATTGCTGGACCGGGTAGGGTTGCAACGCTTCATCGACGGCTATCCGCATCAACTCTCGGGAGGCGAGCAACAACGTGTCGCGTTGGCGCGCGCGTTGGCACCACGGCCCCGGATCATGCTGATGGACGAACCGTTTTCAGGCCTGGATAACAGATTACGCGATGGTATTCGTGACGAAACGCTGAGCCTGCTGAAAGAAGAGGACACAGCTGTTCTTCTGGTGACGCATGAACCAGACGAAGCTATGCGTATGGCTGATGAAATTGCGCTGATGCGTAACGGCAAGATCGTGCAGCAGGGCGCGCCGTATAATGTCTATACCCGACCAGTGGATCGCGCCGCGGTATCTTTTTTCAGCGATGCAAATGTGCTGCAGGCACAGGTAAATGGGGCGCTGGCGCAAACACCGTTTGGGCATTTTCTGGCACCGGGAATCGCGGATGGCACAGATGTGGACATCGTTTTTCGTCCACAACATGTACGGCTTGATTTTGATCGAGGTGGCACAGGGCCGAACCCAACACCAAGCGATGGAATTGCGGCACGTGGTGTGGTGAAACGGGCGCGGTTCATGGGGCATGAATCGTTGGTGGAATTCACCATGGATTATGGTGGACCCGTGCTTAAGGCGACGGTGCCGAATGTGTTTATCCCGGCCGAAGGCAAGGTGATGTGGCTGACGATCCGGCGGGATCGTTGCTTTGTGTTTCCGGCCTGAGTGAATGGTGCTGCGCACCATGCCTGTGGCACGAGTATTTTCGACGAGAAGAAATTTAGGGGTGTTTGTCTTGTCGGGCCATGAAGTCCGCAAGGTTTTTTCCGGGCTCATCGACGAATAGTTCTGGCAGGGCTTGGGCCTCTTCGATCAAATCAACACGGAACACGCGGAAATCATTGCGGGTTTCGCACCACGCCGTCAATGTCCAGACGCGACCCCAGTATTCCATATGCAAGGGGCGAACGGTGCGTTGGGTCAGTGTCTTGTCAATCCGCCGGTAGGTCAGTGCCAGTTTCTGGCGGGATTTAATAGCCGCGCGCAATGTTGCCATATGGGAAAAGCCCCGCGCTGCATCGGCAAACGGGTAGACCGCGAATTTCCATCTGTCCGCCTCGGCGATGACCCTGGTTGGCAGCACTGCGTCGATCTTGCCGGCCAGAGACAGTGCGGCGGATTTGAGATCGGAATCGGCGGCCTCGGCGACAATCGCCATGCCAAGGTTCAGCGCCTCAAGCTCGGCCGGAGTAAGGGTCAGAGGGGGCAGGGCAATGGCCTCGGTCGCCATATAGCCAACGCCGCGTTCGCCCTGAACCGGCACGCCCGACGCCACAAGCGTGTCCATATCGCGGTATATCGTGCGCACGGATACTTCGAGACGCGCGGCAATGTCCTGCGCACGGTGCAAATGACCGTCGCGCAGGATTTGGATGATATCGAACAGGCGATCAGTGCGGCGCATGGGTCAAGCCATGATGCACCAAAGGGGGGCCCGTCAAGTCAGATCGCTTTAAGAGCTTTCTGATGGAATTCGCGTGAAATGGATAACCTCGTGGCGCATATCGAGTGTATCCGCATCAATCGCAGCCATGACTTTTGGTGCAAAGTCCTGTTGAGGAAAGGCGTCAGCGGCTGCCTTTGCAGCCTCCATGTCTGACCAGATCGCGGTATCTGTCCAGCGCCCATCATTGCCAGAGCTGAGGCGGCGAAATATAAAACCGGGGCAGTTTTCAACGAAGTCGTTGATGGTTTTTGATAGGCCAATGTAGTGATCAGCGGTGACGCCCGGGGCTAGTTTGAAGGTCACGATCTCGGCAACGTTTTGTTTCATCTGGTTTCTCCTTTTGATGATAGGCTGGACCTAGCAGTAACCAACTGACATAAACCTGTCAGTTGAATGCGCGCCACCGGTAAAAAGGTGTAAATGTTGGGTCGATTGCCGGATGATTCCCGGTTTGTGACTTTCCCCAGAGGCTGGTGATGCGTAAAACAACTGCGACTTAGCCCGTGCGCCAATGGTGCGGGTGACATTAAGGAGATGGATATGGGAATTGGGAATATGGGTCTTCCGGGCCTACTGCTTATCGCGGTTGTGGTTTTGGTGCTGTTTGGACGCGGCAAAATCAGCTCGTTGATGGGCGAAGTGGGCAAAGGCATCACATCGTTCAAGAAAGGCATCAATGACGGCCAGAAAGAACTGGAAGAAGAGGCTTCCAACGAGGCCAAGGACATTACACCTGACGCCGTCGAGACTGATAAAGACAAGGCGTAACCAACGATGTTCGATCTGGGTATGACCGAGATGCTGGTGGTTGGCGTCGTGGCGCTGATCGTTGTCGGCCCCAAAGACTTGCCGGTTATGTTCCGCAATGTCGGACGATTTGTAGGCAAGGCCAAAGGCATGGCCCGTGAATTCAGCCGCGCGATGAACGACGCGGCAGATGAATCTGGCGTGCGCGATATTGCCAAGGGGCTAAAGACGGCCACCAACCCGGTTGGCTCTGCTTTGGACAGCGTCAAGGATGCGACGCGCGATCTGGCTGAGGATCTGAACCCGGGCAAATTTGACCCCGGCAAATACGACCCTAAAAGCGAAACCGGAAAATTATCGGCGGAACGCGCAGCAACGGCCAAGAAAATTCAGGCCGCAACTGCGCGTAAAGCAGCAGAGCGCAAAGCGCGCGAAGCTGCCGAGGCTTTGGCCAAGGCAGACGAGGCTGAAGCAGCATTGGTTGCGGATGATACCCCCGATAAGGCCAAAACATGAGCCAGACCGAAGAAATTGAAGACAGCTCAGCCCCGTTGATTGAGCATCTTGCTGAATTGCGAACCCGGCTAATCCGATCGGTTATGGCGTTTATCGTGGGTATGATAATCTGCTTTACCTTTGGCAGTCAGATCCTTGATTTTCTACTCATCCCAATTGAAGAGAGTATGCGCGGTCTGGGCAACGAAGACCCGGTAATGCAGTATACCGCGCCGCAAGAGTATTTTTTCACCCTGATCCGCATCTCGATGGTGGGGGGATTTATGCTGGCCTTTCCGGTGATTGGTTTTCAGCTTTGGCGCTTTGTTGCGCCGGGGTTGTATCGCAATGAACGCGGGGCATTTCTGCCGTTTCTGATTGCCTCGCCGGTGATGTTCCTGATTGGCGCCGCATTTGCGCATTTGTTTGTTGTACCTTTGGCGATGACGTTCTTTCTTGGGTTCGCCGATCTGCCGTCATATCTGGCGGCGATTGTTGCTGATGAGAGTGGAGTATCAGACGTCAAAAACGGCGGAATTGATATTGTCTTTAACGGTAAGGTCAACGAAACCCTTGATATCACACTGAAAATGATCATGGCCTTTGGGTTGTGTTTCCAGTTGCCAGTATTGCTGACATTGATGGGCAAGGCGGGTTTGGCCAGTTCCCGAGGCCTAAGATCAACGCGAAAATATGCGATTGTTGCGATTTTGGTGGTGGCTGCGCTGGTAACACCGCCGGACGTGATCACCCAGATAATTCTGTTTACTGTGGTCTATGGCCTGTACGAGATTTCGATAGCTTTGGTGGCCTATGTTGAGCGTCAAAAAGACGTCGCGGCCCGCAAAGAGGGAATCATCGGCGAAGACGAAAGCCTGTTTGATCTGGATGACGACGAGGAGGAGGATGAAGAAGAAGATCCTTTGTTTGAAGACTTCGCTGACGAAGATGCTGACGAAAGTGATAAGGACGATAAGAAATGACTGACCCGTTAGAGCGGGTTGCTGCGGCGCTGGAGCGGATGTCTCCTGTGCCACTGGCAGCACCTGATTTTGCGGCAGCGTCTGCTTTTGTCTGGCAGGTCGAGCCAGATCGTCTGGTGCCGGTGTCTCAGGTCAGTCGCGTCGATATGAGCCTGTTGATCGGTGTCGACCGCGCGCGCGATATACTGCTGGATAACACCCAGCGCTTTGCGGCTGGATTTCCTTCTAACAACGCGCTGTTGTGGGGCGCACGTGGTATGGGAAAATCAAGCCTTGTCAAAGCAATACACGCCGTAGTTCAGGTCGATTTCGCAGAGTTGAAATTGATTGAATTACAACGCGAAGACCTGCCTACAGTAGGACGCTTGCTGAACCATCTTCGCGCCGCGCCCTATCAATTTGTGCTGTTTTGCGATGATCTGTCGTTTTCCCATGATGATGAACATTACAAGTCGCTAAAGGCCGTATTAGACGGCGGTATCGAGGGGCGGCCAGATAATGTGGTTTTGTATGCCACGTCGAACCGTCGCCACCTGATGCCCCGCGACATGATCGAAAACGAACGATCAAGCGCGATTTCCCCGTCCGAGGCGGTCGAGGAAAAGGTATCGCTGTCAGATCGCTTTGGATTGTGGCTGGGTTTCCATCCCTGTTCGCAGGACGAATATCTTGAAATGATCGATCGCTATTGCGATGCTTACAAGGTGCATGTCGATGCCGAAACCCTGCGGGCCGAGGCAATTGAATGGCAGGCCACACGCGGATCACGGTCCGGGCGAGTGGCCTGGCAATTCTTTGTTGATCTAGCTGGTCGGCATAAGATCAAGATCTAGCAGAGACTATTCCAGATAAGGCATCGGATCGACGCTGTCGAAACCGTTGCGCACTTCGAAATGCACATAGGCATCGTCGCCGCTGCGCAGGCTTGCCAGCTGCTGTCCACGTTTGACTTTATCGCCTTTTTTCACCTGGACTTGCGCGACATTGGCATAGACCGTCATCACATTATCGGAATGGCGGACCACCAGGATCGGCACGTCTTCATCGTTGTTTATGATCGCCGCAACGGTCCCATCGGCTGCTGCCGTTACTTTGGTTCCGGGGTCTGCTGCGATGTTGATACCTTCATTTTTGCCTTTTTTGTAGATACTGATGATCTTGCCGCGAACCGGAAGGCTCATTTCTGCCGTGTTGCTGGCCTGTGTCGGCTCGCCAACAGAAACTTCGGGCACCTCAACTGGCTTGGGGTCGATCTTTTCCTCTGGAAGCGGTGTCACCGCACTTGGCGGGGTTGGAGTCTGCGATCCGGTGCCGGGATCGTTAGACGCCACAGCTGTGCTTGCCGGGCCGGCATTAATCGGGATCAGCAAATACTGACCTTCGCGAATGGCAAAATCACTGCCAAGGCCATTCCATTCGCCCAGTGACTTCACCGGCACCTGATACAGTCGGGCAATGGTATAGGCGGTTTCGCCGCGTACGACTTTGTGGCGAACGGGTTCTGGGCCTGTTGCCTGTACTGGCTTGGGTTTTGCTGCGGGTTCAAGCAAAGTTGTCTGAACAGGTGTGGTGTCAGCCGAAGCATCAATCGCGCCTCCGGCTAGCGATTCAATATCCACACCAGTTGCTAGTGAAGGTTCAGCGACACGCCGGGGCAGGGCCAGTATCTCGCCCTGCCGCATTGTATCACCAATTTCGACGCCGTTGTAGCGTGCCAGTTCATCAGCTGGCAGGCCAATACGGCTGGCAACATCTGCAACAGTGTCACCACGTTGCGCCACCGCCACTTGATAACGCGGATATGAGATGATCCCTCGATCGTCAGGCTTGGGGCGATCTACTGTGGCACCACGTGCAGCGTCTGTTGTGTTGAAGACTCCGACATTGCCGCGCAAGTCATAGTCGAATGGTTCTGTACATCCGGCCAGCAACAAAATAGCAGCCAGCGGGAATAGTCCTGCCTGGTAGTTAGAAAACGAATACTTCATCTCAAATCCCTCAAAACGCTCCCCCTGTTGGATCGGGGGTAGTCGGTTTATCTCACATTACCGTCTTTGCCCAAACCTTCGAGCAACGGTACAAATCGCACCGGACGCAACTCGTCATATTCAAATCCTGTTTCAGTGCGATGCACCCGGATAAGTGTCTGTACTGCATCCGATTGGCCCACTGGCACAACCATGATACCGCCGATTTTAAGCTGCGCCAAGAGCGGGCCCGGCGGATCCTCGGCTGCAGCGGTCACGATTATACGATCAAAGGGTGCCTGATCAGGCAATCCATGTGATCCGTCACCTATCATGGTGGTGACATTTGCCAAATCCAACGCTTTGAATATTTCACTGGCTTCGCGCACCAGCCGTGGATGGCGGTCGATGGTATAGACCCGGCGCGCCAGCTTACTTAGGATCGCGGCCTGATAGCCTGAACCAGTACCAACTTCTAACACCTTGTCACGCGGATTGATCTTAAGAGCCTGTGTCATGATGCCAACCACCGAAGGCTGGCTGATGGTTTGACCGCAGGCTATGGGAAGCGGCATATCCTCGTAAGCGCGTTCGTTAAACAACCCCTTTATGAAGGGGCCGCGGTCAATGTTTTCCATAGCCTCAAGCACACGCTGGTCCGTCACGCCCTTTGAGCGCAGAGCAAACAGGAATTGCATCTTGGTTTCTGGATCGGGTCCACTCATTCGATGACTTTCAGGGCCTCTAGTGCGTCATGCGCTGTCAAATCGGCGCGCATAGGCGTGACTGAAATATAGCCGTCAAGGTTTACCGCAGCATCTGTGCCGGGCAGGGTTGCTATCCGTTGTTCGCACCCTTTGACCCATAAAAACCGTCGCCCCGCAGGCGACGCATGGGGTTCAACAGTGAAATTTGTACCGCGTCGAAAACCTTGTGCAGCGACTTTGACACCTTTCAGGGCATCGCCTGGAACCGGAGGGAAATTGATGTTATAGAATAGGCGGTAATCTGCCTCTTCTGGTGGCGTTGCCGCCATAACATCGCGGATCACCTTTGCACCATGTTGTGCTGCAGCCTCAAACGGGTTGTCGATGTCGTAATTGCGCGGCCCCAGAAACTGCGACAGGCCAAAGGCAGGCAAGCCCTGTAGCGCCGCCTCGAGCGCGCCGCCCAGCGTTCCGGAATAAAGCGCGTTCTCGGCCGAATTATTGCCTCGGTTCACCCCAGACAACACCAGATCAGGGGGCGTGTCTTTCATCACATCGTGCAACCCGGCCATTACGCAATCGGCGGGGCTGCCCTCGGTGGCAAACCGGCGTTCGGCCATTTTGATAATCATCATCGGATGGGTATAGCTGATGCAATGGGCGACACCCGATTGTTCAAACGCAGGCGCAACGGTCCACACTTCGCCATCCGGGCCAGCCAGATCAGCAGCGATTTCGCTTAGAACTTCCAGTCCGGGCGCATTGATCCCGTCATCATTGGTAATAAGAATACGCATATTTTCCTGCCCCTTTTATTCTTGATAGACGCCGCAGGATAAGGGGGCAAGCAACCCATCCACATCTCGTCGATTTATCTGTCGCTGTTGTTAAAGCAACGCCAAAATGCGCTGTGCTTCGTCTTTTGGCGTGCTCAACGCGTCCCGGTCTTCGCCGGGAAAGAACCGCGCACGCATGGCTGTGGCCATCGGGTTCGGAGCGACGATTTGTACACGAGGCCCGGTTTTGACGGCCTCTGCCTCCCAGCTGTGCGCCAATGCCATCTGAGCGGCCTTGGTGGCGCCATATGAGGCAAAGAATTTATTGCCTGCGCGTTGGTCGTCAAAGAACACGGCCTGGCCGTCGGCACCCAGCAAAGGCGCAACAAACGGGATCAGAACCGAAGTTGCTGTTGCGTTCACGGCAAACGACTTTTCCCAGTCTTTTGCATCAACAAAATTCGCCGGGGTCAGAGGGGCGGCATGAATGGCCGTGTGCAGCCACATATCCAGATGCCCCCACCGATCATGGATGCCTCGGCACAACGTCGCCATGGCGTCGGTATCGGTAATGTCCATTGGCGCAAGCGTGGCAGTGCCGCCAGCCGCCTGAATGCGGTCGTCCAGCTCTTCCAGAGCGCCGGTTGTACGGGCAACGGCTACGATATGGTGTGTCGGTGCAAGCGCTTCGGCCAATGCGGCACCCAGGCCGCGCGATGCGCCAGTGATAAGAGCAAGTTTTGTCATGGGCAGCGGTGTGGCGATAAGCCAGGCAAACGTCAAGGGCTTAGCGATATCAACCGGGTAATAACAGCCTTTGCGTTTGCCCGAATTGCGATAGCATCACACTGTCCAAATCAATACCCAGTACAGTGCCGAAGCCCAGCTTATCTCCGGTCTGAACACGTTTCGTCCGGCCTCCGGGCATACGCACAAGGGCAGAGAGCGTATCGGTGGGGCCGAATACGCCAAGAAGCGCTGGACCTTTCAGGTCCAAACCATTGGAAAGCGTGGCCAGTTCGGCGACGTTGGCGGGCGTTTTGCCCGCCTTTGCTGGGGATGGCATGGGATGCAGATGCTCATAGATTGGGACGACCCGACGGCAGATTGCCAAGGTCCACAAGCGCGCTCTAGCAGCCGTTAAAGACAAGCGAAAGGGGGGCGCTGAACCTTTCAGCGGCAATCAGCCGGTGCCAATGAATACTGGCAATCCGGCGCTGATCAAAGCGTGTTGGGTTTCATTGGAGCTGGACATTACTTAACCCAATTTGCTCTAACGGTTATTCGGCCGCCTTCATTTCGAAGCCTTTGGCCAGCATATCTGCCGGGACCACCGGATATTCGCCGCTGAAACAGGCATCGCAATATTGCGGGCACTTCTTGTTGCGACCGCCAGCCTGCCCAACCGCACGGTAAAGCCCGTCCAAAGAGATGAATTTCAGGCTGTCGACTGACAGATGTTCACGCATTTCTTCTTCGCTCATGGTGGCTGCCAACAGTTTATCGCGTTGAGGCGTGTCCACCCCGTAAAAGCACGGCCAGGCGGTCGGCGGTGACGCAATGCGGAAATGCACTTCTTTGGCACCCGCATCCAAAATCATTTCCTTGATTTTGCGTGAGGTGGTGCCGCGTACGACGGAATCGTCAACCAAAATGACCCGTTTGCCACGGATCAGCGCCCGGTTCACGTTAAGCTTCAGCCGCACGCCCATGTTGCGAATCTGTTCTGTGGGCTCAATGAAAGTACGACCGACATATTGATTGCGGATGATACCCATCGCATAGGGAATGCCTGATTCCAGCGAAAACCCAATTGCCGCTGGGGTGCCGGAATCTGGTACTGGGCAGACCAGATCGGCATCGACCGGACTTTCCTTGGCCAGTTCACGTCCAATTGCCTCGCGGGTTTCATAGACCGACCTACCCCCAAGGATGCTGTCAGGGCGCGAGAAATAGACATGCTCAAAGATACAGAAACGAGGGTCTTGCTTGCGGAATGGGAAATGGCTTTCAACGCCTTTGCTGCCGATCACCACCATCTCACCCGGCTCAATTTCGCGAACGAAATCTGCACCGATGATGTCCAGCGCACAGGTTTCCGAGCTCAGCGCCCAACCGTCACCAATCTTGCCCAGAACCAACGGGCGAACACCCAACGGGTCGCGCACACCAATCAGCTCGCTTTGGGTCATCGCAACAACAGAGTAGGCGCCTTCGACCCGTCGTAGGGCGTCTTCCATCCGTTCGGGAATGTTACGCTGCAATGATCTTGCCATCAGGTGAATGATACATTCGCTGTCTGACGACGATTGAAAAATTGACCCGCGTTCGATCAATTCGCGCTTTAGAGAGTCTGCATTGGTGATGTTGCCATTATGGGCAATCGCTGCGCCGCCCATCGAGAATTCGCCAAAAAATGGCTGCACATCGCGAATCGCGGTCTGACCTTTGGATCCGGAGGTGGAATAGCGCACATGGCCAATGGCCAACGGGCCAGGCAGCGTTTCCATGATTTTTTGTGAGGTGAAATTGTCGCGCACATAACCAAAGCGTCGGGCGTTGTTGAACCCCTGTTCGGGGTCATGGCTGACGATTCCGCCGGCCTCTTGTCCGCGATGTTGCAGGGCGTGCAGGCCAAGGGCGACAAAGTTGGCGGCGTCGCTAACGCCAATGACGCCAAACACGCCGCATTCCTCTTTTAGTTTGTCGTCTAGTCCAAGGTCGCGCAAATGGGACGTGTCAAAGGGGTTTGCGGGGGGTATCAGCGGCAGCGATGAGCAGGGAGGCAAGGCAGGTGGCTCCGATTCCAGTGGCAGGGACGAGACTGTCTTAGTCGCTCATGTGCCAGCTGTCACGACTCTATCACACTCAATGTGGTCTTGTTTTTCGTGCTTGGTTTTTTCGGCCTGATTCTTTGGCAAATTCCCGCCTTATTCTGAGCAGGAGCTGACCAGATTTTCGTATTGTAGTGTAACCCAGCTAAGTGCCTGAGCAGGATCGCGTTCTTCAATCTGACCTGTCAGACGCGCAAAGACCTGTGCCGAGCGGCTTTCATCAACTATGGTAAAGCTTTGGCTGGTCATCACCGTATCATAGACAAAAAAGGCGATTGTAACCAAAAGGATACCGCGCGCGACGCCGAACAGGAACCCGATACCCTGATCAATACCACCAAGGGCCGACCGCTGCACCAGTGAGGAAAACAGCGGTGTAAAGAACGACACAACGATCAAAGCAACGGCAAATACAATTGCAAAGGCGGAAATGATCGACAATTCACAACTGTCGGCAACAAAATCGCCCAGTACCGGAATTTCTTTGATCAGCGGCTCGACTTTGGGGGAAAAGAGAAACGCAACTACTGCGGCGGCGATCCAGCCAACAATGGCCATAGCTTCGCGCACAAAGCCGCGCGAATAGGCCAAAAGCGCAGACAGCACGATTACAAGCGCCACAACGCCGTCGATGATGGTGAAACCTTCCATAGTCCTCGCCTGTATTTTGGGGGCCTATGTCAGCCCGTACGGTATCTTAGCCTGCTCCGAACACTTCACCAACAAAACCTGTCAAATCTGTGGCGCGGGTCAGGGTCATTGTGCCTGCCGTGACAGATTTGCCGCCTTTTGGCACAATAGCCGCCGTGAAACCAAGTTTTTGCGCTTCTTTCAACCGGTTTTCTGTCTGTGGCGTCGGGCGCAGTGCACCAGAAAGGCTGATTTCGCCAAAAACCACTGTATTTGCGGGCAAAGCGGCGTCTTCTCGCGCGCTTAGCAAAGCTGCCGCAACGGCAAGGTCGGCGGCAGGTTCAGAGATTTTCATGCCCCCCGCCACATTCAGGTACACATCCAGCCCGGCAAACGGGATTCCACAGCGCGCCTCAAGCACAGCAAGAATCATCGCCAGACGGCTGCCATCCCACCCAACGACCGCACGACGGGGCTGGCTGTGCGGCGACGGTGCGACCAGCGCTTGCAGTTCAACAAGAACAGGGCGGGTGCCTTCAATGCCGGCGAAAACCACCGAACCGGGGCTGGGCTCACCGCGTTCAGATAGAAACAGGGCAGACGGGTTCAGTACTTCGGCAAGTCCAGAACCGGTCATTTCAAACACACCGATTTCATCAGCGGGGCCAAAGCGGTTTTTCACAGCGCGCAGGATTCGGAACTGATGGCCACGTTCGCCTTCGAAATACAGCACCGTATCAACCATATGCTCGATCACGCGCGGGCCAGCGATCTGACCTTCTTTGGTGACGTGCCCGACCAGAATGACCGACACGCCCTTGCGCTTGGCGAAATTGGTCAGCTCGTGTGCTGTGGCGCGGACCTGACTGACGCTGCCGGGCGCACTTTCGACATTGTCGGCCCACATGGTCTGGATCGAGTCGATAATCACCAACCCAGGTTTTTCCGTCTCCATCGTGGTCAGAATGTTGCGCAGGTTGGTATCGGCGGCCAATTGCACCGGCGCATCCGTGAGGCCAAGCCGCTGGGCACGCATGCGAACCTGTGCACTGGACTCTTCACCGGTAACATACATCGTTTTCACCCCGGCCAAGGCGAATTTTGCCGCCGCTTGCAACAGCAAGGTCGATTTGCCGATGCCCGGATCACCACCCACCAGTATAGCCGAGGCCGGAACCAGCCCACCGCCCAGAACCCGGTCAAGTTCACGTAGCCCCGATTGGGTGCGTGGCGGTGGGGTTTCCTGGGTGGACAGGCTTGTCAGATCTAGCGTCGTACCACGCTTGGTGCCCAGCGATTTCTTGGATGGACCGGCGGAAAGCGGTGTTTCCTCGACGATGCTGTTCCATTCGCCACAGGATTCGCAGCGCCCTGACCATTTGGAAAAAGAGGCCGCGCAGGAGGAACAGGTAAATGTATTGGTTTTTGCCATGACAGGCTTTGTGCCTCAGGGTTGCGCCAGCCTCAAGCCTTTTGCGCGCGTTCCGTCAGATAACCAAAACCAATGCCCGCCAGAATGCAGCCAGTGAACAGATAAAGCCCCCAAGCGGTTTCAACCCGGCCCACGCCGATGCCTTTGGACAGGGTGATATACAGCGCAATCAGGAAGATATCGGCCATCGCCAGCTTGCCCAGAACATGCAGAACCGGCAGGGCGCGATTGTCTAGCATCTGCCATTGGGTGAGGATCAGGCCGATGGTTTTCAGGTAGGGTGCAAAGATCGCCAGAAAGGTCACAATCAGGGCCAAAACCGGGTCGGTTCCCCATAGGGATTGCAAGCCGGTGACGACGGAGATTTCCGACAGATCAAACAGTGGTAGAAACCCGGCGCGGATCAGGGGGGCAAACCACGCGACGGGGTAGAGGATGAGGAGGGAGAGGGTGGCGAGGCGTAGGATCATAGGTGACCAAAGTAAGACAGCATAATAAATAGTAGATATCGGAATGCGATGGCAACAAATACGCTTAGAGTAATTATTGCGATATTCCATTTCATTGTATCATTGACCATGGAAAGCAAGTGTCGATGAACAATGAGAGCGCTTATTACTGCTCCAATAATAACTGGTGCGAATGATGTGATTCCGATGTTTGGAAAGAGAATTATTACGATAGGAGTCAAAATTGACCCAGGTAAAAGACCAACTAACCAAGCCTTATAGATAGGTCGCAAAGCCTTGGAAGGAAGTTTTCTAACGAACAAAATGGATCGCCAAGATGCCAGAGAACCGTGGCTTTTCTCAAACGCAACCCGCCAGGATATCATCACTGCTGTATGATAAGCGATGGTCGCGATCACAAAGTAGATGGCCAAATTTGCACCCATTTTACCGAACCGCCTCAATCGGCCCTTCAGCCCGACCATGAATAAACTGATCCAGATAGGGATCGCCCGACTGGTCCATATCACCCACCGGTCCGGTCCATTGGATCACCCCGTCATGCAACATCGCCACATTGTCGGCAATGGCGCGCACGGAAGACATGTCGTGGGTGATCGTCATCGCGGTGGCGCCCATCTCGGTGACGATCTCGCGGATCAAATCGTTGATGACGCCGGCCATGATTGGGTCAAGCCCAGTAGTAGGTTCGTCAAAAAAGATGATCTCGGGCTCGGCGGCGATCGCTCGGGCCAGACCAACGCGTTTTTGCATGCCGCCTGACAGCTCAGCTGGCAAAAGGTCTGCCACATTCGCTCTCAGACCAACACGCCGCAGTTTATCAATTGCGATCTCGCGGGCCTCTTCCAGCGGGCGCATGAGCGAGCCGCGCAAAAGGCGGAACGCGACGTTTTGCCAGACGGGAAGCGAGTCAAACAAAGCTCCCCCCTGAAACAACATGCCAAACCGCGCCAGAAAAGCATCGCGGTCACCGGTGCCGGTCTCTTTTCCATCGACGAATATCTTGCCTTCGTCATGCTGGATCAGGCCCAGAATGCATTTCAGCGCCACCGATTTCCCGGTGCCCGAGCCGCCAATGATCACCATGGACGAGCCGCGCGGAATGTTCAGATCCATGCCGCGCAAAACCTGATTGCTGCCAAAGGCCTTATGTACGTTTTCCATGCGGATCATACTGAAAAGAATATCCCCGTGAGCAAGAAGTTCGCCGCCAGCAGCAACACGGCCGCAGCCTCGACGCTGCCTTTGGTGGCGCGCCCTACTCCTTGCGCGCCACGGCCCGAACTCATCCCGTAATAGCAGCCCATGACGGATGCGATAACGCCAAAGGCTGCGCCTTTGACAAGACTTGAGATTATGTCGATCGGTTCCAGAAAGTCGACTGTGTTCTGCAAATAGGCGGCAGCGTTGAACCCAAGGTTTTGCACGCCCACCAGATAGCCGCCCGCAATACCAATCACGTCACCCACCGCGACCAGCATTGGCACGGTTATGAACGCGGCCAGGACACGCGGCGCTACCAGATATTTCATCGGGTTAGTAGACAAAGTAACCAGCGCGTCGATCTGTTCGGTGACTTTCATCGTGGCGATTTCGGCGGCAATCGACGAGGTAACCCGCGCCGCGATCATCAGGCCGACCAACACAGGCCCCAATTCACGCACAATACCAATGGCTACGATTTGCGGCACCACAGCTTCGGCATTGAATCGTGCGCCGCCGGCATAGATTTGCAAGGCCAGCGCACCACCCGTGAACACGGCAGTCAGACCAACAACGGGCAGGGACAACCAGCCGATATTCATAAGCGCATTTGCGAATTCACGGGGGTAAAAAGGCGGGCGCACGATATGGCTGACAGCCCGGGCCGTAAATTGACTGACCCGACCGATGGCCCCCAAAGTATCCAGCATCAAACGCCCGATTACGGCGAGAAATAACATCAATGCGTTCAAGCGATATACTCCCGTTTGTGACGCGCACCCAGCGAAGTCAGGATCTCATAACCGATGGTGCCCGCAGCCTCGGCCAATTCATCGACATCTTGCTGCGCACCAAGGATCGAAAGCGTTTCGGGGTCGGGTTCAAGCCCGGTGATATCCACCGTGATCAGATCCATCGATACACGCCCGACAACGGGGCAGGGAATGTCGTCAGCAAAAACCTGCGTCCTCCCACCCATCGCCCGGATCAATCCATCGGCGTATCCTGCGGCCACTGTAGCAATGCGCGCTGGGTAGGGCGCGGTCCAGGCGTTGTCGTAACCAACTGTTTCGCCGGCTTCAAGGTCGCGGATCTGGATCACAGGCAAGTCCAGCGAGACGACGGGCTGAGCCTCGGTAAAGGGTAGGCCACCGTAAAGTCCAATACCGGGCCGGGTCAGATCAAAATGGTAGTTTTGGCCAAGCAATATGCCCCCGGTTGCAGCTAAAGATCGCGGCACGTCGATGTCGCTGGTCAGCTCGATAAACGTCTTTAATTGCTTGATATTCATCGGATGCCCCGGTTCGTCCGAACAGGCCAGATGCGACGTCATCAAAACAGGCATTTGCCCCAGCGCAATATCGCGCACGGCGGCCCATTCTGCAGGCTCCATACCCAGTCGATTCATGCCGCTGTCAAGCTGTACACCAAAGCCCTGAGCGGGCGTTGCCTCGACGTGGCGCAGTAACTGGTCGATGGAATTCAGCATCGGTATCAGATCATGTTCGCGGATCAGGTCGGTGTCACCTTCCATGTGTCCGGAAAGCACACAGATCATTGGGCCGGGTCCAAGGGCTGCGCGAACTGCTGCACCTTCTTCGGCCACCGCTACAAAGAACCAGCGTGCGCCGGCCTTGGCAAGTGCGCGGGCAACCGGTTCAGCACCTAACCCGTAAGCGTCAGCCTTAAGCACTGCGCTGGTTTCGCAGGTGGTCATAGCGTCCAGCGCCTGCCAGTTGGCAGCAATAGCGGACAGATCAATGGTCAGATTTGCAGTTGTCATAACATTGGTGTTTTGACACGAGCGCGCGGGGCGTCAAGGGGGAAAGGGTCAGGGGTGTCGTGCTTTGTGGACCTTATGCCCGGCTTCATGCTTGCCACGCAGGAAATCGGCAAAAATCAGCGAACCTGGTTGCTGGCGGCTGTGCTATCGGTTGCCACCGCCGGTAAACATCGAAGCATCTGCCGCTGCGCGCCGTATCGCGTTGGATTTATGGACAGTTTCCTGATACTCGGCTTCGGGATCGCTGTCATAAACAACTCCACCCCCGGCTTGAATATATAGCTTTTGATCCTGTACCACCGCCGTGCGCAACGCGATACACATGTCCATGTCGCCACCGGCACTGAAATAGCCAACACCACCGCCATAAACGCCACGTTTTTCTGGCTCAAGCTCGTCAATAATTTCCATCGCCCGCACTTTTGGCGCACCTGATACGGTGCCCGCTGGCATGCCGGCGAAAAACGCATCCAGCGCGTCTTTGTCGTCGTCCAACTCTCCGACCACGTTGGACACGATATGCATGACGTGCGAGTAGCGCTCGATAGTGAACTGCTCGGTTGGGCGTACTGTACCGATTTTGGCCACCCGTCCGGTGTCGTTGCGGCCCAGATCCAGAAGCATCAGATGCTCGGCCAGTTCTTTCTTGTCGGCCAGCAGATCCGCTTCTAATGCGCGGTCCTCTTCAGGGGTGGCACCACGTGGTCTTGTCCCGGCGATCGGGCGAATAGTGACTTCGCTGCCAAACACCCGAACAAGGATTTCGGGGCTGGCCCCAATCACCTGAAAGCCGCCAAAGTTGAAATAAAACATAAACGGTGACGGATTGGTTCGTCGTAGTGAACGATAAAGCGCAAAGGGCGGTTGGCGGAATTCCTGTGTCCAGCGTTGGGCCGGAACCACCTGAAAGACATCCCCGGCGCGAATGTAATCCTTGGCCTTCTCAACGGCGGCCATATAGGCATCTTTGGCGAAATTGGACACTGGTGGTGCAATTTCTTCGGCATCTCCCAGATCTCGGGTTTCGGCGGGCATTGCGCGCTCGAGGTCGCGCACGGCATCCATCACCCGTTCTGCTGCCTGCGCATAGGCTGCACGAGCGGTCTGTCCATCAGAAACCCAAGCAGGAGAGACAACTGTCACTTCGCCTTTGACACCGTCCAGCACAGCCACAACCGACGGGCGTAGCATCAGTGCGTCGGGCAAACCCAGCGGATCTGGGTTCACATTGGGCAGGTGTTCCACAAGGCGCACCATGTCATAACCCAGATAGCCAAATAGCCCCGCCGCAGATTGCGGCAGATCATCAGGTAGATCGATCCGGCTTTCGGCGATTAACGCCCGCAAATTAACCATTGGATCGCCAGTTTGCGGCGCAAATCCGTCAGGATCAAAGCGTGCTGACCTGTTCAATTGCGACTGCCTGCCGTCACAACGCCAGACTAGATCTGGCTTCATGCCTATGATCGAATAGCGCCCGCGGACTTCACCACCGGTTACCGATTCCAGCATGAACGCATCTTTTTGCGCGCCTGTCAGTTTCAGCATTAGCGAAACAGGCGTATCCAGATCCGCCGCCAGCCGTGTGTAAACGATCTGGTTTTCACCCGCTTCATAGGCGCGGGCAAAGGCTTCAAAGTCTGGTGTCAACGCCATGAAACGCCTCTTTTTTACTGCAAGGACGCTTTCACCGCGTTCAGGGATTGCTGGTCAATAACAGGTTTGGCGCGCTGTTGGGCAGCCTGAACAAAGGCATTGAACAGTTCCTGGCTGAGGGCCTGATCAAGTTCGCTGCCAAAGCCGCTGCGAATGGCTTCAAGCTCGGCTGACTCTTCAGCTGGCAACTCTCTGTTAAGCCGCACAATCAGAACCGAACCGGCATTTACGATGACGCGCATCTCGCCCGGGTCCATTGTGAACACCTGGGTCATGAAATCCGCCGGCGTGCCGTCAATATAGGCAGTGCGGGTCAGGCCCACTTCGGATCGGGGCTCTAGACCGGCCTCGGCAAAGCTGCCGTTGGTGGCAAGATTGAGGATCACGCTGTTTGCCTGTTCTTGCAGTGCTTCTTCGGTGGTTTTTAATGTCCAGCCAGCAACAACCCGGTCGCGTGCGTCTGCAAAGGGTTCGGGACGGGTGGGCAGCACGTCATCCAGTTGCAGCGCGAAAACGCCACCATCTTCAAGGAACACAATCGCGGGAAAATCGCTGTCTTTGACAGCAGCGGCCGCTTCGCGGAAGGCGTCATAGGCGGCAATGCCCTCAGAGGAAACCGAGGTCCAGTCAATCTGACCGGACTGCATGTCGGTTTCCTGAACCAGTTCATCGAATGTGGCACCAGCGGCCAGCAGATCGTCAATGTCCTGCGCTTGCAGTTCGATCAAACGGCGGGCTCGATCGCCTGCCAACTCGTCTCGCAATTCAGGCGAGGCGTCTTCAAAGCTGGTTACGCGCGCGGCGAGAACGCCGTTGATGCGAAACAGGGCGGGGCCAAGCGCGGTAGGCAAGGGGCCTACCACATCGCCAACATCGCCAGCAAATACAGCCTCGGACGCGTCACCCAGATCGTCGGCAGTCACATCGCCCATATCAATGTCGCCCAGGCTTAGGCCACGGTTTTGCACCAGTGTCTCAAAGGTCGTTCCACCAACTTCAAGCTGTGCCATTGCGGATGTCGCATCGGAGTCATTGCCGAACACCAGGCGTTCAACCAGCCGACGTTCAGGTACATTATATTTATCAGCAAGTTCTTCATAACGCGCGCGCATTGCGTCGTTATCAACATCGACCTGATCCAGAACCATTTCCGGGCTTAGCAGCACATATGACAACCTCTTGGTTTCCGGCAGCATGAACTGATCGGAATTGTCGTCATAGTAAGTTTTCAAGTCCTCGTCCGTTGGTTCGGCAATCGGTGTGGTTAGTTGCGAACCATCCAGCTGCGCCCAAACAAAGCTGCGGCGTGCGCCGATGAAATCGACCAACGTATCAACCATCACGGGGGGCATTTTGACCCCGGCAAGAATTGCACCTTGTACGAGCGTGCGTGCAGATTCCTTGCGCATGCTGGTTTCAAACTCGATCTCGTTCATATTGGCCTGATTGAGCGTAAAGCGGTAAGCTTCGCGATCAAACTGGCCATTGATGCCCTGAAACGCTGGAATTTCCAGAATTTCCTCTTGTAGCTTTTCGTCACCGATGGAAATCCCGATTTCCTCGACCTCGTTGTCAAGCGAAGCTATCGAAACCAGGCGCGACAGAACCCGTTGATCCAACCCAAGCGCTTGTGCTTGTGCCATTGTCAGCGGCTGACCTGCCTGTTGCTCAAACGTGCGCATGTCGCGTTGCAATTCGCGGAAATAGTCATCCACGGTAATGACCTGAGTTCCAACGGTACCAATGGTGCGAATGGTGCCGCCAAGGTTAATCGCGCCAAATCCGGCAAGGCCGACAATTAACATGGCCAGAATAATCCAGACGAAGGTTTTTGATAGGTTTTGGCCGGCCATGATGTTCCCTTGTCGGTGCTTACGAGTGGTATGGATAATCTGTCGTGACACCGTGTCTACGACGCACGCAAGAGGGGGGCAATCATATATGCCGGGGAATTCGTTTTCTTTCGCTGAAATCGGGCCGGAATATTCCTATAATTCCATGTGGGACAGGGTTTTTTGTCGGATCAGACCGTCAAGTCCTGCAAACGCTCAAACAAGGTGCCAATTCCGGCGCGGTCCAGATTGGCAAAGGCAATCCGCAATTGGCCCGCCCCTGTTGTGTCGGTGGTGGGCATAAACATGGTGGCGGGCAGCAAAAGGATACCAGCCTCAGATACCAATCTGCGGGCCAGTACATCCGAGCTGATGTCGTAAGGGTGCTGAACATAGGCAAAATAGGCACCCAGCCCAAGCAGTTTCCAACCCTTTTCAGCCAGAACAGAAAAGCCCTGTTCGATTGCAGCACGGCGCTCGAGAATCTCGGCGCGTTCGCCCGCCAGCCAGTCGCCAAGGTTTTGCATGCCCCATAATGCGGCGTGCTGACCGATTTGATTGGGGCAGATTGTGACCGTATCCAGAAACTTTTCGACTTCGCTTAGCATTTCGCGGCTGGTTACAAGTGCTCCAACCCGATGGCCGGTCAGCCTGTAGGCTTTGGAAAAGGAATACAGATGGATTAATGTCTGGTCCCAATCCGGGTCTTTGAACAAATCATGTGGTGCGCCGTTGCGGATATCAAAATCGCGATAGGTCTCGTCCACCATCAATTTGATACCGCGTGATTTGGCCAGATCGTAAAACGCCTGAACCAACGAGGCCGGGTATTCGACACCGCAGGGGTTGTTAGGCGTGACCAGCGCAATGGCGCGGGTACGCGGGGTAATCAGGGTCGCCGCCTGTTGTGGGTCTGGCAACATATCCGGGCCGGTTTTAAGAGCGACAGCAGAAACGCCAATCATATCAAGCCACATTTTATGATTGAAATACCATGGGGTTGGAAGGATGACTTCATCTTCTTGAGTGGTCAGCGCCATCAACGCCGATGCAAAGGCCTGATTGCAGCCAGAGGTAATTGCGACCTGATCCTGATTGATACTGCCACCATATCGGGCAGAGCATTGGCTGGCCAGCTCAGCGCGCAGTTCGGGCAACCCCAGAACCGGCCCGTAAAGGTGAACGTCATCATTGTTCAATGCGACATCAGCCATGACTTGCCGTAATGCCGTTGGGGGTGGATCAACCGGGGCAGCCTGAGAGACATTGATCAGGGGGCGATCTGCTGGAAAGGTCAGACCTTTCACCCAGCTCTGTGCCTCGACTATTGGGGCCGCAAATGTCGCAGAGGTTCGGGTTTCTGTCATCAGGCGTGATCCAAATGAGCGCCTAACGGCGCATTATTTTGTTTTAGGTGGCGCTCAGGCGCAGCCGGGCGCGTCGGAAAAGCCTAGTCGTTACCGCGATAGGGTTCCACATATTGCAGCGCCATATCCCAGGGAAAGAAGATCCAGGTATCCTGACTGACTTCGGTGATAAAAGTATCAACCTGATCACGCCCCATGGGTTTGGCGTAAACAGTGGCATAATGTGCATTTGGATAAAGCGCGCGCACCACTTCAAGAGTTTTGCCGCTGTCGACCAGATCGTCAATGATCAGAATGCCGGTGCCGTCGCCCATGAGTTCAATGTCGGGGCTTTTAAGGATTTTTGCCTCGGATTGAGATTGATTGTCATAAGATTTGATGCTGATCGTATCCACGGTGCGAATATCAAGCTCGCGGGCGGCGATCATCGCCGGGGCCATGCCGCCACGGGTGATGGCGACAACGGCCTTCCATGCGCCATCGTCAGGTCCGTGCCCGTCCAGACGCCATGCCAGTGCGCGACTGTCGCGGTGAATCTGATCCCAGCTGATGTGAAAGCCTTTTTCGTGGGGCAGGCGGTCGGTCATGGCGGCAGTCCTTCTATTGTAACTTAGCGGTCCAGCAACAGGTGACCACCAATGGCCCCTAATGCCTGGGCAGCAATGCGGTCAAGTGCCGGTTTGCCAGCAAGGCAACATTAAAGGCGACTAGATGTTCGAGCCCCATGTCTCAGCCTCCCGTGTTTCAGACTTTTGTAATATCCGGCGCATCAACGGCCTTCATGCCGATGGCGTGATATCCCGCATCGACATGCAGCAATTCGCCTGTCACCCCCGATCCGAGATCAGACAGAAGGTAAAGCGCTGATTTCCCGACATCGTCTATCGTCACGTTGCGCCGCAGTGGTGAATTGTATTCGTTCCATTTCATGATGTAGCGGAAATCGCCAATCCCCGAGGCGGCCAGTGTTTTGATTGGACCGGCAGAAATCGCGTTGACGCGTATACCGTCTTTGCCCAGATCCTCGGCCAGATAGCGCACCGATGCCTCAAGTGCTGCTTTCGCGACACCCATAACATTGTAATGTGGCATTACCTTTTCCGCACCGTAATATGTCAGGGTCAGGCAGGACCCACCCTCGTTCATCATTTTCTCAGCACGCTGCACGACGGCTGTGAACGAATAGACTGAAATGTCCATGCTCATCTGGAAATTGCCCCGGCTGGTGTCGACATAACGACCGCGCAATTCGTTCTTATCCGAGAACCCGATGGCATGGACGATAAAATCCAGCCCACCCCAACGATCCTGCAATTCGGCAAAAAGTGCATCCATCGAGGCCTCGTCACCGACGTCACAGGGCAATACAATATCGCTACCCAATTGAGCCGCCAGAGGCTTGACCCGCTTTTTCAGGGCATCTCCCTGATAAGAAAACGCCAGCTCTGCACCCTGTTCAGCGCAGGCACGTGCGATTCCCCAAGCTATCGATCTTTCGTTGGCCACGCCCATTATCAGGCCACGTTTTCCTGTCATTAGTTGCTGAGACATGCTTGTTTGCACCCTTTATGATAAGTTAACCTGACGTCTAGGCGATTGACCTGCGTGCATCAAGGGCTGAGCCCTTGCCGTTAAAGTTCTGGACGTTTAGCTGTTCATAAACGGGGGTTTTAGAAAGTTCGGTATGAGTGATCGTAGTGGAATATTTGCTGGTGATAATCCGTTTGTCATTGCGCAGCGTTGGCGGGATGAGGCGGCTAATAGCGAGCCGAATGACGCCAATGCCATAGCTTTGTCCACGGTGGACAAAGACGGGTTACCTAACGTGCGTATGGTTCTGCTCAAAGATATCGAATCAGATGCCTTTGTATTTTACACAAATTACGACAGCGCCAAGGCCCACGAGCTGGATAGCGCAGGCAAAGCTGCTTTTGTGATGCATTGGAAATCGCTGCGCCGCCAAATTCGCGTACGCGGTTTGGTCAGCCGCGAAGATGGTCCTCAGGCGGACGCCTATTATGCTTCGCGATCGCTGCAAAGTCGTCTTGGGGCTTGGGCATCGCACCAATCACAACCTTTGGACAGTCGTGGCACTCTGATGGCGAAAGTGGCTAAAGTGACTTTAAAACAGGGACCCAACCCAGCCAGGCCACCATTTTGGGGTGGATACAGGATTGTTCCGGTTGAAATTGAATTTTGGGCTGACGGGGCCTTTCGGCTGCATGACAGATTTGTCTGGCGACGGGAAAACTCATCAGAACCTTGGCGAATTGTTCGAGTCAATCCGTGACTTTCACGTCACGCGAAATGCAATATCATGAAAACGCTGCTTTTTTTTTCCTTGAATTGGAGGGCTAAAACATCGAAAAACTTGCAAGTAACATTTGCGTAACTACGGCTTGACGGCCACTTGCGTGAACTCGGCTTTGGTGGATGTAAACTTGGCAAAAGATCTTAATAATATGTACCACATAGCTGGTCTGGTGAAATGGTTCGATCCGGAAAAGGGATTTGGCTTTGTGGTCGCTGATGAAGGTGGCCCCGATATTCTTTTGCATGTCAATGTTTTGCGCAACTTTGGTCAAAGTTCGGTTGCCGATGGTAGCCGAATCGAAATTGTGACCCATCGCACAGATCGCGGTGTTCAGGCCGTTGAAATTGTCAGCATTGCCCCGCCAGAACGTGAAGAAGCTGCCGTATTAGCTGATTTCGAAGATTTGGATCAGGACGAATTGCGTGAATTGCCACTTGAGCCAGCCCGGGTGAAATGGTTCGATAAGGGCAAAGGCTTTGGATTTGCCAATGCGTTTGGTCTGTCCGACGATATCTTTCTACATATAGAAGTCTTGCGGCAATCCGGTTTGTCCGACCTGCAACCCGGCGAGGCGCTGGCGCTTCGGGTGATTGACGGCAAACGCGGGCGTATGGCTCTTGAAGTTCACGCATGGGAAGCTGCCCAGACCGACATCGACGATTGAGCGCAATGTTGCGTTTTTTGATCGCAGTACTGTTTATAGTAACCCTTGAACCGGTGTCGGCCGGCTGTCGAAATGATGCGGTTCAGTTGCGCGGGGATTGGGGCAAAACGCATTTCGATGTCGAGATTGCCAATACACCCAAGACACGTTCACGCGGGTTAATGTTCCGCGAAACCATGCCGCGAGGCGATGGCATGCTGTTCGTCTATGAAAAACCGGGCCGTGCCAGTTTCTGGATGAAGAACACACTGATTCCTCTCGACATGTTGTTTGTTGATCGGACCGGCGCAATCACCCGTATCCACCATCAGGCGATTCCCGGCGATCTTTCGTCGATTGAGGGCGGAGAACAGGTGTTTGCTGTTCTTGAAATTAACGGTGGATTGGCAAGACGATACGGTATTTCTGTAGGCAGCCAGTTGCAGCACATGGTTTTTTCAGATGGACCGGCAGCCTGGCCCTGCTGAGGTGGCAATTGCGACCGCCATTTTAGCGTGATTCGGCTAAATACCTGCATAAATTGCCAAGTTTCGCGCAAATTGAATTATTCTTTGCTTCGACACAAAACTTGACGATTTAGGGCTTTTCAATTGCGATTAGTAGCGCTAGACGTGCGCTCGGTTCGGGGCGTGGCGCAGCTTGGTAGCGCACCTGTTTTGGGTACAGGGGGTCGTAAGTTCGAATCTTACCGTCCCGACCAGATTTTCAAAACCCAATAAGATGTTGTCGGTTTACAGTGGCTATTCGGGGGCTTTTCCGGCAACTCGGTCACTGTCCGGATAAGCATATCAGGATTTTTGCGCCATATCGTTTGGTGGGTTCGGCATTCTGCGGATTGCTGAAACATGTTTTGCGAAAAAATGTTGGTTTGACTGCAAGTGCTGACAATTTGTGCAGTTCGGTAAATTTCCCTTCCAACAATCTGTGGCCAATTTTGCAACACTTCAACAAAGCCGCTAATTCGTGTTCAATTTTCAAAAAAGACGCCTGCTGCAGCGCGGCATTCAGATACATCTTATCTGAAGACTCCGAGGCAAACCCCTTTGAAGCCGAAGAAATATCAAACCAGTCAAAAGCACCGCGTGCAGCAAAGTTGTTGTTAACTTTTAGCGAAGGAATCGCTGCGCCCCGGTTGCGGGTGCTGGCGACCCGAAGGTCAACAAAAAAGATTGCAAAAAACCTCTAAATTTGCGTTGACGGATTGGGGTTTGATACGTCAAGTAGTAGGGGCCGGTCGCTTAACCACTAAATCTGGTATTCAAACCAGAGGTCGCGACAGGAATGGGACGGTTAATACCACTCGGGACTTATGAGGTGCGCACACCTCAATCATGTCGCCTATTTGGGCGGCAACGGGTTGGTTTTGCCGATTTCATTCAGGCAGTCGGAATGTCGTGAAAGCGGCGCGCGGTCAAGTATTTGACCAAACGGAAATGCTGAAAGATAGAGGCAGCGAGCATGAAAATTGAGAGAAAATTCACCAAGGCACAGCAAGACGCATACGCTGATTTGGATTTCACCTCGGCGACGTCCGAGATTCGGAACCCTGATGGCACGATCGTATTTCATCAGGACAATATCGAAGTTCCGACAAGCTGGAGCCAGGTTGCCAGCGACGTCATCGCGCAGAAGTATTTCCGCAAAGCCGGCGTTCCCTCACGCCTGAAGAAAGTCAAAGAAAAGGGTGTCCCCGATTTTCTGTGGCGGTCCGTTCCTGATGGCGACGATGTAGAGACCGGTGGCGAGACCTCGACGAAACAAGTTTTTGATCGTCTTGCAGGTGCCTGGACCTATTGGGGCTGGAAAGGTGGCTATTTCTCGAGCAAAGCCGATGCGCGCGCCTATTTCGACGAAATGCGCTATATGCTGGCGACGCAACGCGCCGCACCCAACAGCCCGCAATGGTTCAACACTGGTCTGCACTGGGCCTATGGAATCGATGGCCCGGCGCAGGGGCACCACTATGTTGACGACAAAACCGGTGAGCTGGCCAAATCTACATCTTCGTATGAACGTCCACAGCCGCACGCCTGTTTCATTCAGGGCGTGCAGGACGATCTGGTCAACGAGGGCGGCATCATGGACCTGTGGGTCCGCGAGGCGCGCCTGTTTAAATACGGCTCAGGCACGGGCACCAACTTCAGCCATTTGCGTGGGTCAGGCGAGGCGCTGTCGGGCGGTGGCAAATCATCCGGCTTGATGGGCTTCCTTAAGATCGGCGACCGGGCAGCGGGCGCGATCAAATCTGGCGGCACGACACGACGCGCGGCCAAGATGGTTATTGTTGACGCGGATCACCCGGATATTCAGGACTTTATCAACTGGAAGGTTCTGGAAGAGCAAAAGGTAGCCAGCATTGTTGCCGGCTCAAAAATGCACGAACAAATGCTGAATGGGCTGTTTGCTGCGATCAAATCCTGGGACGGGGCCGAAGCTGACGCATTTGATCCCAAGGTGAACACAGCGCTGAAAGACGCAATACGCGCCGCCAAAAAGGTATCGATCCCGGAAACTTATATAAAACGCGTGTTGGATTATGCCCGTCAGGGTCATACCAGCATAGAATTTCCGACCTATGACACTGATTGGGATTCCGAGGCCTATAATTCGGTTTCTGGCCAGAACTCAAACAACTCGATCCGGGTGACCAACGCGTTTCTGACCGCGGTTGAGAAGGACGCCGACTGGCAGTTGGTCAACCGCACCGACGGCAAGGTTGCTGATACCATTAAAGCGCGCGATCTGTGGGAACAGGTTGGACATGCGGCCTGGGCCTGTGCTGATCCGGGTATCCAGTACCACGACACTGTCAACGAATGGCACACGTGCCCGGCAGACGGAGAAATTCGCGGCTCTAACCCGTGCTCGGAATATATGTTCCTGGATGATACCGCTTGTAATCTGGCGTCGATGAACCTGCTGACCTTTTATAAGGACGACGTGTTTCAGGTCGAAGACTATATGCATGCAGCGCGTTTGTGGACATTGACGCTGGAAATCTCGGTGATGATGGCGCAGTTCCCGTCCAAGGAAATCGCGCAACTTTCCTATGATTTCCGCACGCTGGGTCTTGGCTATGCCAACATCGGCGGCTTGCTGATGAACATGGGCTTTAGTTATGACAGCGACGAAGGTCGCGCGCTTTGTGGTGCGCTGACTGCAATCATGACCGGTGTCGCCTATGCCACCAGCGCTGAAATCGCGGGCGAACTGGGTGCTTTTGCTGGCTACAAGCGTAACGCCGACAATATGCTGCGGGTGATCCGCAATCACCGCAACGCGGCCTATGGCAAATCCGAAGGCTATGAAAATCTGGCGGTCAAGCCTGTTGCATTGGACCACACCAATTGCCCGGATGCCCGGTTGATTGATCTGGCCAAAACCGCATGGGACGAAGCCCTGCGGTTGGGTGAAAAACATGGGTATAGAAACGCGCAGACCTCTGTAATCGCACCTACCGGCACCATCGGGCTGGTGATGGATTGCGACACAACCGGGATCGAGCCGGATTTTGCATTGGTCAAATTCAAGAAACTGGCGGGGGGCGGCTATTTCAAGATTATTAACCAGTCGGTGCCAGCGGCGCTTGAGCGTCTTGGATATGGAAGTGCCCAGATCGAGGAAATCGTGTCTTACGCAGTTGGTCACGGTACCATAGGTAACGCGCCGGGGATCAATCACACGACATTAGCCGGGCATGGCTTTGGTGCCAATGAGCTGGCCAAGGTTGATGCGGCGCTGGAATCAGCGTTCGACATCCGATTTGTGTTCAATCAATGGACGCTGGGCGAGGAATTCTGCACCAATGTGTTGGGAATTCCTGCGGACAAGCTGAATGATCCAACTTTTGATCTGTTGAAAATGCTGGGCTTTTCCAAGGCTGACGTTGACGCGGCGAACAACCACGTTTGCGGGACCATGACACTGGAAGGTGCTCCATTCCTGAAAGAAGAGCACTATGCAATCTTTGACTGTGCCAATCCGTGCGGCAAGACCGGCAAACGGTTCCTGAGCGTGAACAGCCACATCACCATGATGGCAGCTGCACAGTCCTTTATCTCGGGCGCGATCAGCAAGACGATCAATATGCCCAATGATGCAACGATTGAAGATTGTCAGAAAGCCTATGAACTCAGCTGGTCGCTGGGGGTAAAGGCCAATGCTTTGTACCGCGATGGGTCCAAGTTGTCGCAACCGCTGGCCTCGGCCCTGGTTGAGGATGATGACGACGCGATGGACGTGCTTGAAAGCGGAACGCCCGGCGAAAAAGCCACCGTTCTGGCCGAAAAGATCGTCGAAAAGATCATCGTCAAGGAAGTCGTCAAATCACACCGTGAAAAGATGCCTCAGCGGCGCAAAGGCTATACCCAAAAGGCCGTTGTTGGTGGCCACAAGGTCTATTTGCGCACAGGTGAGTACGAAGACGGCAATCTGGGCGAAATCTTTATCGACATGCACAAAGAGGGTGCAGGGTTCCGAGCGATGATGAACAACTTTGCCATCGCTATTTCGGTGGGCCTGCAATACGGCGTGCCACTCGAAGAATTTGTCGACGCTTTTACCTTCACCAAATTTGAACCTGCGGGCATGGTGCAGGGCAACGATAGCATCAAAAACGCCACATCCATTCTGGATTACGTGTTCCGCGAACTGGCGGTGTCGTATCTGGATCGCACCGATCTGGCCCATGTCAAACCCGAAGGTGCGTCGTTTGACGATATCGGAACAGGGGTCGAAGAAGGGGTGCGTAACATCTCGGAAATGTCCGACACGGCTGCGAACAAATCTTTGGAAGTGCTGAAACAGATCAGCTCGGCCGGGTATCTGCGCAAACGTTTGCCACAGGAATTGATTGTGCTGCAGGGCGGCCAGGCTGTGGCCGGGGCGACCGCACTTAATGGCGCTGGTGATCCGGTGGCAACTTTGCAAACTTTGGTACCGGAAACCTCGGCAACCGCAACCGTGGGTGCCATGCAAGTCGATGCCCGCGTCAAAGCCAAGATGCAGGGGTACGAGGGCGAGGCCTGCAACGAATGTGGAAATTACACGCTGGTGCGCAACGGTACCTGCATGAAGTGCAACACCTGCGGTGGGACAAGCGGGTGTAGCTAAAAAATCGCGTCAGAAATGACGTGTAGGGGTTTGGATTTACTCGATTAATTCAGCCCCGACGAATAACAGGGTGGGCAGAGATTCTTTGGCCACTCAGATATCCACGGGGCAGGACCCCGCAGAAAACTTTGTTTTCCGCTCTATCTTGCTCCACGAGATTTCTGATGAAATCTCACGAACACGGGGCGGGTGCGCTCGCCTCTGACGACGTTCAGGCCGCAGGCAAAAAAACACCGGGCGGTAAACTAGATGAGCCTGAACGGCGAAACTAAAGCGGGGGGCTAACGCTCCCCGCTCTTTTCATTGGTTTTATGCTAAGCAGGGAGGTGTATGTTAAAGCGCGCCCGAATGGCTGCATCGGTTTCCGGGTCAAACCGCGCTTTTGACTGCAGGCCCAGAATTTCGTCCTTGCGGGCAATTGCACGAGTGATCAGATCAGGTTTACCAACCTCTTCCCATTCTTTTGGCGACAGGCGGTTGGCAATCGCCGGATAGACAAAATCGGTCTGCATGCGGTTCAGGGTCTGATCCGTCCCCAGATAGTGCCCCGGCCCCCCGATACAAGTGGCGCGGATGGTCTCAAGCGATACCGAATCTTCGTCCACTTCGATGCCGCGTACACAGCGCAGGGCCTGACCGATCAGATCGTCGCCCAATATTAGCGATTCAAAACAGAATCCCAGCAGCGATGCGTGCATTCCGGCGGCCTCATATACCATGTTCAGACCCGACATTCCGGCCATGACATTGGACATAGCCTGTTCCCAACCGGCCTGCATATCGGGCAGTTTTGCATCAGCAATCCCTGCAGCCGCGCCTCCGGGCAAGCCGTAAAACTGGTGCATCTGTGCGCAACCCGCTGTCAGCAACGCTTGCTCTCCACTGCCACCAGACATAGCGCCAGTGCGCAAGTCTGACACAAATGGCCAAGTGCCAAAAACCGCCGGATGCCCCGGTTTCACGGCGTTCACATAAACCAGCCCGGCAAGACATTCCGCTACGGCCTGCACAATGGCGCCGGCAATCGGGGCAGGGGCGGTGGCCCCGGCCTGTCCGGCGGACAGCAGCAGGATCGGCATGCCTCCGGCAATGCAAGCCTCCATCACCTCGCAGCTTTCGGTGGCGAATTTCATCGGCGGCACCACAAAACAGTTGGAGTTGGACACGAACGGACGCGCGCGCCATTTGTCCTCGCCTCCGGCAATCAGGTGCAGCATTTCAAGCGCATGCGGCACAAATGAAGGTTCAGTGAAGGACGTGCCAATATGTTTGGTGGTGCCGGCACAGCAGCCGTAAATTGTGTTCAGATCCATTTCCAGATTGTCTGTAACATCCCGTGCCACCATCGGGCGCTGAAGAAAATGGATATTGTCCAGCCGATCCACAATATGCGCGGCGTCGTGCAAATCCTGCAACGTACTGTCGCGGTAATTGCGGGTTTCAACATCAACTATATGTACAGCGGCCCCAGCGGTGCCAAAATGCACGCGACTGCCGCCAAGTTCGAGATCATGTTCCGGCGCACGTCCCATCAGGGTGATGGTTCGATTGGCGTTTGCCAGCATGTCCTCGATCAAGGCACGCGGGAACCTGATGCGGCCATCATCGCCTAAAATGGCTCCGGCTCCGGTTAAATGTCGAATCCCGCTTTCAGGCGCATCGGCTAACCCGATTTGTTCCAGTGCATCCAGTGCTCCCTGATGAATGCGCTGCGTTCCAGCATCGGACAGCGGGCGGAATGTGCCGCCTTCCATGCCGGGGCGAATCGGACGCAAATGGTCCGCCAGAGGTGCGGCGCGTGCAGCGCGGCGCGCGGCGCGGCCACCGCTGCGGCCAGAGGAGGTGGTGTTTTCGGTCATTTTGGATATCGCTTTGTGCAGGTTGATCTAAAAGGGGTGTTTCAGATCAGCGCGGGGCGGCCCCGCGCTGCACGACCACGGGCTGCACCGATGGTTGTTATAACCAGTCTAAGTTTTGGTGCTTCGCCCTGCATTTTTCCTCCGCAATATGCTGTCAGGTTTGCAGCGGATTGCGTCAGGGTCTGTTCTGTTTGCGTCATCTGTTGCGTAGGAAGAGATACAGGGCCTCCGGCGGGGATATTTTTACCAAACTGAAATTCAGGATGTGCTGAGGGATGTGGCGAAATCACAGAGCGTTTTTAAGGCAGTGGCGAATTTCTGGTCTTCTATGGTCATGGCCACACGAATGTGGCCGGTTGCGGCCTGTCCGAAACTTTCACTTGGCATAACAGCAATGTGGTGGGCATCTAAAAGGGCGTTGGCAAATGCTTCGCCAGTCATGCCGGTCGCGCGAATGTTCAGCATAATGTACATAGCGCCCTGTGCCGGAACCATCGTTACCGTGTTCTGAGCGCCAATGATCTCTTGCGCCAAAGCACGTCGGCGGCGAAACGGGGCGGCGACTTCTTCCTCGAACTCAGTACCGGCGTTCAGCGCAAAGTCGGCGGCGTCCTGAACAAACCCAGCAACACCATAGGTCGTATGCGTCGCCAGATTGACCAGATGGCTGATGATTTCGGAGGGTCCGACAATCCACCCACAGCGCGAGCCGGTCATGGCGTGGGATTTGGACATTGACCCGATGACCAGCGTGCGCTCGGCCATACCGGATAGGGCGCGGGGCGAGAGATGTTCGCCCTCCCAGACCTGTGTGTCGTAAACCTCGTCTGACAGCAGCCACAGGTCGTGGCGTTTGCAGACCTCGGCAATTCCAAGCAAAGTGTCGCGGTCATAGACCACGCCGGTGGGGTTGTTGGGGGTGTTGATCAGCAGCGAGGTCGCGCCAGTGGCCGCATCTTCAATATTCTGCGCAAGTGGTTGAAACGAGTCCCGGGCGCGGGCCTGTATGGCTTTGGGGATTGCACCGGCCCCACGGATGGTACCGGGGTAAGTGGCATAATATGGGTCAAGATAAAGCGCTGTGTCTCCGGGATTACACACCGCCATGTGAGCGGCAAACAGCGCTGCCTGACCACCGGGGGTGATCAGCACATTGTCGCGCGTAGTAGGTACACCGCTTTGCGCTGTGATCCGCGCGGCCACTGTATCGCGTAGACTGACCGTACCGGGAATCATGGCATAGCCAGTATGGCCGCCAATTGCCGCCTCATTCATCGCCTTCAGGATAGTTGGATGCGTGCGAATATCATGCTCGCCGATGGTCAGCTCGACCACTGGTGTACCTGCCGCGATCATATCACGGGCACGATTGAACACGTCCCAACCGTCTGAGCCACCGTTGGTCAGGTTCGTAATTCGATTTGACAGTTGCATGGGGGAATCCTTCGCCTTGGTATTTCTGAGCAGAGGCGCAGAGCCAATCGTCCAAGTCAATTCCAGACGCGACGGCACATGTCGCCTATAGAACAGGCTTGGCGGATGGAAAGGGCTGTGCTATTCAGCGCGACATGAACCGTATTTGTATCATTATCTGCTGCATTATTCCCTGCTGATCCATTCCAGCGGGCCGGTTTCTTTCGTCATTCCATTCAGAATACCCCGGCCTGCGCTGAACTGCGCCAAAGGACACCTGTTATGACGACTCTCAAGACGGCGATCAAGCTGCACAACACCATGACCCGGACCAAAGAAGAGTTTGTGCCGATTGATGCGGACAATGTGCGCATGTATGTCTGCGGCCCAACGGTCTATGACCGCGCCCATCTGGGCAACGCGCGCCCGGTGGTGGTGTTTGACGTATTGTACCGGTTGCTGCGCCATGTCTATGGGCCGGAACACGTCACTTATGTGCGTAATTTCACCGACGTAGATGACAAGATCAACGCGCGGGCTGCGGAAAGCGGGCGGTCAATTGCCGAGATCACTGGCGAGACGACGCAGTGGTTTCTGGACGATATGGCCGCTGTTGGCGCGTTAGAGCCTGACCATATGCCGCGCGCGACCCAGTTCATTCCGCAGATGGTGACAATGATCGAGGAACTGATCGCCGGAGGGCACGCCTATGCTGCCGAGGGGCATGTATTGTTCGCGGTGGACAGTTACAAAGCCTATGGCCGTTTGTCAGGTCGGACGGTGGACGACATGATCGCGGGCGCACGGGTCGAGGTCGCGCCCTATAAACGCAACCCGATGGATTTCGTGCTGTGGAAACCGTCAACCGATGATCTGCCGGGTTGGGATGGGCCGGTGTGGGAAGGCAAGAGTGTTGGCCGGGGGCGTCCGGGCTGGCATATCGAATGTTCGGCGATGTCTTATGAATTGCTGGGAGAGAGCTTTGATATTCATGGAGGCGGCAATGATCTGATGTTCCCGCATCATGAGAACGAGATCGCGCAGAGTTGCTGTGTGCATCCCAAGGGCAGATTTGCCAATGTCTGGATGCATAACGAGATGTTGCAGGTCGAGGGCAAGAAGATGTCCAAGTCGCTGGGCAACTTCTTTACGGTGCGCGAGTTGTTAGAGCAGGGGGTGCCGGGGGAAGTGATCCGCTTTGTGTTTTTGTCGACGCATTATCGTAAGCCGATGGATTGGACGGA
>PIVL01001104.1 GCA_003354145.1 Paracoccaceae bacterium | reverse complement strand
GGTGGCGGACGCGAGGGAGCAGAAGGCCGAGCTGGAGAAGGTCAGGGAGGAGAAGGCCGCGAAGGAGAAGGTCATGGCCGTCGAGAAGGCGATCGGGGCCGCGCCCCTCACCGAGGCCGACACCGCCGGGCAGGAGGAGGTGGCGGACGCGAGGGAGCCGAAGGCCGAGAAGGAGAAGGTCAGGGAGGAGAAGGCCGAGACGGAGAAGGTCATGGCCGTCGAGAAGGAGATCGGGGCCGCGCCCCTCACCGCGGCCGACACCGCCGGGCAGGAGGCGGTGGCGGACGCGAGGGAGCAGAAGGCCGAGAAGGAGAAGGTCAGGGAGGAGAAGGCCGAGAAGGAGAAGGTCATGGCCGTCGAGAAGGAGATCGGGGCCGCGCCCCTCACCGAGGCCGACACCGCCGGGCAGGAGGAGGTGGCGGACGCGAGGGAGCCGACGGCCGAGAAGGAGAAGGTCAGGGAGGAGACGGAGATCGAGGCCGCGCTCCTCGCCGAGGCCGACACCGTGGAGTTGGCGGGCGCGAGGGACGAGAAGGAGATCGAGGCCGCGCTCCTCGTCG
>PIVL01001103.1 GCA_003354145.1 Paracoccaceae bacterium | reverse complement strand
AAATCTTCCATGGTCTCTCTCGACACGGTGCGGACGATCGTGGCGCTCGCGGCTGGCTCGGACATGCCTCTCTACACCGTCGACTTCACGCAGGCTTTCCTCAACGCGGACCTTGGAGAGCCCCATGTCTACTGCGGCCTGCCCGAGCTACCTCCCGAGATGTGCGGCGGCGAGTTCGGCATCGGCGGGCGGGCCAAGGTGGCCCACGTGCACAAGGCATGGACGGTTTGCCCCAGGCTCCTCGAGCATTCCAGCAGCACCTCCAGCGGTACCTCCTCGAACGGCTTGGCGCCAAGCTTTTCGTCCACGATCGCAACGCCTTCGAATGGGAGTGGCAGGGACATCGGATGATTGGCGGGATCCATGTCGACGACGTGCTCTTCGCGGTCTCATCGCTCGAGATTCGGGACGAGTTCATGCGGCGGCTCAAGGCGGAGTTCCAGGTCACGGGCGGCGAGGCGGAGGCGGCCGAGTTCTGCGGCCTCGAGATCGTGCGCGACTGGGACAACCACACGATCACCCTCAAGCAGGAGGCGTTTGCCCGGAGGCTCATGGACAAG
>PIVL01001102.1 GCA_003354145.1 Paracoccaceae bacterium | reverse complement strand
CCCAAAATTGTGTAATAAGAAGCCACAATGTTGGTTATCGTATACGACTTGCTGAGGAAAACTTATATCGCTGGTACAAAAAGCAATCATCAATTAGTTACTTTTTTGAAAGAAGATATGAAGATGAAGAGAATGAAAATAAGCAAGCATGGCAAATGGGAATACAGAATAATGCACTCAAAGGAGGCAACAACAACTCTTTCTCAGAGTCAACTAATCCTGGCCATAAAAAGCATACCACTGGCAAAAAATACATTAAACCCAAATCTAATCAAGCTAAACCCAGCCAAAAAAAAACAAAGAACCTTAACAACCAACCGCTACCCATCCACCAAGAATTAATGCAAGGACTTCAAAAGAACTTAAAAGCTGCTAGGGGTGAAACAGATAGCAAAATATCAGTAGAACAAGCCTTTGTAAACAAAGCAGGCATAACCAAAAGTCAATTGGGAGCTTACTGTAGAAGTAATGACAGTGGGCAAACCTCCTTTTTGCTAAATCTGGATAATAAAGAAAGATGGCAATTAACAAATTATTATAACAATCACTTTCCAGGTCTTA
>PIVL01001101.1 GCA_003354145.1 Paracoccaceae bacterium | reverse complement strand
GGCAGGGATTACTTGCTCAGCGAGTGCTTCTGAGCAGCTAATTCGGGAGAGACAGGAGGAGGCTGAGGGTGGCAGGGATTACTTGCTCAGCGAGTGCTTCTGAGCAGATAATTCGGGAGAGACAGAGGGAGAGTGGGGATGGCAGGGATTACTTGCTCAGCGAGTGCTTCTGAGCAGCTAATTCGGGAGAGACAGGAGGAGAATGGGGGTGGCAGGGATTACTTGCTCAGCGAGTGCTTCTGAGCAGATAATTCGGGAGAGACAGAGGGCGAGTGGGGATGGCAGGGATTACTTGCTCAGCGAGTGCTTCTGAGCAGCTAATTCGGTTGACAGAGGCGTGGCGATGGCAGGGATTACTTGCTCAGCGAGTGCTTCTGAGCAGCTAATTCTGGAGAGACAGAGGGAGAGTGGGAATGGCAGGGATTACTTGTTCAGCGAGTGCTTCTGAGCAGCTAATTCTGGAGAGACAGCGGAGGGTAGGGATGGCAGGGATTACTTGCTCAGCGAGTGCTTCTGAGCAGCTAATTCGGGAGAGACAGAGGGAGAGTGGGGATGGCAGGGA
>PIVL01001100.1 GCA_003354145.1 Paracoccaceae bacterium | reverse complement strand
GTTGTTCGACCCCGCAATCAAATCGTCGTCCTGTTAGCTGGCAGGTGATGTATGCATCACCGAGAGGCCAATGGCCTGGAACGGCGCGATCCTCGACTTCGGGTGGGCGTTCACTGATAGGAATAGCATCTTTGATTTTGCGCAACTTAAGACCCTTTTGCGTGGCGTGCCTGGACCGCCTGATGGCGCGCAGGCTAGGCAGGCAATCCTGCAATTCCTTCTTCAAAACCCCACGGGTTTGAACACAGAGGCTGCGATAGATCGTTTCGTGCGACACGCGGTTTTGCTCTTCCTCAGGGTGTTTGCGTTTGAGCCAACCAGCGATCTGCTCCGGAGACCACTTCAAACGCAGCTTCCGCGATATCCAATCGCACAAAGGTGCGTTGAATGAGAGCTTACAAGATTTTGGCCGCTTTGCGCAGTCCCAGGCACGCTGGTCTGAATGCGCTGCGCGATAGGCCTGACGACGTCCGTTTCTATGAACTTCCCGACTGACAGTGGAAGGAGAGCGCCTAAGTGTCTGACCCAAAACTAGCTGAGTGATTTCAGCAAGGTGTGATTCA
>PIVL01001099.1 GCA_003354145.1 Paracoccaceae bacterium | reverse complement strand
CGGAGACTGCCAGTGAGCATTCTCGTTTCGTGGAAGGGGTCGAGCAAACCCCACCAGAACGCAGTGAAATCGCCGCACCGAGAGCAGCCGCACATCTCCCGGGGACTGCCAGCGATCACACTCGTTTCATGGAAGGGATCCTAGTTGCGGAGCCAAGTTGCGGGTCCCAGTTGCGGCAAACCCCACCAGAACACAGCGAAATTGCCGCACCGAGATCAGCCGCACATCGCCCGGGGACTGCCAGCGATCACGATCGTTTCATGGAAGGCATCATAGTTGCGGGGCCAAGTTGCGGCAAACCCTACCAGAACGCAGTGAAATCGCCGCACCGAGAGAAGCTGCACATCACCCGGAGACTGCCAGTGAGCATGCTCGTTTCGTGGAAGGGGTCCAAGTTGCGGCAAACCCCACCAGAACGCAATGAAATTGCCGCACCGAGATCAGCCGCACATCGCCCGGTGACTATCAGTGAGCATGCTCGTCTCATGGAAGGGATCCTAGTTCCGGGGCCAAGTTGCGGCAAACCCGACCAGAACGCAATGAAATCGCCGCACCGCGAGCTGC
>PIVL01001098.1 GCA_003354145.1 Paracoccaceae bacterium | reverse complement strand
GGCCTCTCTTGGACCCATCTTGAGCCATTTTGGAGCCATGTTGGAGCCTTCTTGAGCCTGTCTTGGCGCCTCCTGTGCCTCTCTGGGCCTATCTTGGGCCATCTTTGGCCTCCTTGAGCTCTTGGGTGGCCTTCTGTGCCTCATTGGGGCCCTGTTTCAAGCTTCCTTGGGCCTCTCTTGGGCTGTTTCTGGACTCTTTGGGGCCTCTCTTGGTGCCATGTTGGCCTTCTTGTAGCTCTTTCTTGGCCCTCAAGAGCATTCTCTTAGGGCCTCTGGGGCTCTCTTGGGCTTCACCCCTCCCCCCCCCCTCTCTGGCTGCCCGGGCTATGCATCAAGATATTTAAGGGGCATATAAGAAACTATGCCAGTTTTAGCAACATTGATGGTTTGGCCAGCCAGGATACCATTTAAGATAAGCCGTTGTGCGAAAACCCTGGAGGATATGATTTTGCAGATATTGTGCAAGAGCCCGAAGCCATGCTTCACTTGTTTTTTACCCAGCCCTTTGAATCACGCCTTGGCATCAAGGTGGGCTACCAGGAGCACCAGACCAGCATTTAGACT
>PIVL01001097.1 GCA_003354145.1 Paracoccaceae bacterium | reverse complement strand
CCAATAAGTACAATCATTAGTTGGTGTCAAACTATTTTTTACTACCTAAATTGAGGTCCCGGCCGAATCAACGCAACTTTAAGCATACGCTAGGTTGGGGAATGCTTTATTTTGTTTTCATCGTGACCTATTTGATCCTTTTTGTGCTTTTCGGTCCTTATGTGTTCAATTGGTTTGTACTGGTTCTTTTTGGATCTTAAAGGTTCTGAATAGTTCTTATTGACTCATACTTCCTTTAGTGGTGCTTAATTGGTTCGCAATTTAGTTGTAACACGACATAACATGACATAGCATAACCTAAGATATCACGACATGTCATAATACAACATGATACAACACGACACAACATGACGTACCATACTGTGCTATAACATATCATATCATACCGTATAACATCACATCATAACATGCCATAACACAACATATCATAGTTTAACACAACACATGCAGCACAACACAACGTAACGTATCATATCATATAGTGACATTGATGTTCAGAACTTCACATAACACAATATTGAACAGTACAACATACCATTACATGTCATAACATTGCATGACATA
>PIVL01001096.1 GCA_003354145.1 Paracoccaceae bacterium | reverse complement strand
CGCCCAGTCCAATGCCGTCAGGCACTGCATAGTTGTGCGTTGCCCGTGCAATCGCTGCATCTGCCCAATGCTCGTGACCTTTAATGTGTCCGGGGCGCTGTTCAAGGGATGCAGAGTCGGAAATCAGCGCTGCACGCTTGGCCGCATAGTCGGCCGATAGCAATGTGTCGATTGGAATGTCAGTATCGTTGGGATCACCATAATGGGCTTCGCGATCGGCAAAGCTAAGCTTGAGGGTTTCAGTGACAGTGTGAATAAAATCTGCGCCCTGCATGTCCATGGACCCCAGATCGAAGTTGGACAAAGTCATCAGCCCCTGCAAAAAGGTTGGCCCCTGCGTCCAGAACCCGGGTTTGAACACCGTCCAACCGTGATAATCGACACTTAGCGGTGTCTCATAGCTGGCTTGCCATCCTGCCATATCCTGACCGGTCAACACACCTTTTCGTCGCTCGCCGCTTGCGTCCATGACGCAGGCGTCACGCAGATAGCCGTCGATGGCCTCGGCGACAAAGCCTTTGTAAAACGCGTGACGGGCGGCATCAATTTGGGCCTCTCGACCCTT
>PIVL01001095.1 GCA_003354145.1 Paracoccaceae bacterium | reverse complement strand
CTTTCAAGTTTCCTCGCTACCTCTCTGGGGCTTTAAAGTTTCCTCGCTACCTCTCTGGGGCTTTCAAGTTTCCTCGCTACCTCTCTGTGGCTTTCAAGTTTCCTCGCTACCTCTCTGTGGCTTTCAAGTTTCTTCACTACCTCTCTGTGGCTTTCAAGTTTCCTCGCTACCTCTCTGTGGCTTTAAAGTTTCCTCGCTACCTCTCTGTGGCTTCAAAGTTTCTTCGCTACCTCTCTGTGGCTTTGACGTTTCCTCGCTACCTCTCTGTGGCTTTGAAGTTTCCTCGCTACCTCTCTGTGGCTTTCAAGGTTCCTCGCTACCTCTCTGGGGCTTTAAAGTTTCCTCGCTACCTCTCTGTGGCTTTCAAGTTTCCTCGCTACCTCTCTGTGGCTTTCAAGTTTCGTCGCTATCTCTCTGTGGCTTTCAAGTTTCTTCGCTACATCTCTGTGGCTTTCAAGTTTCCTCGCTACCTCTCTGGGGCTTTAAAGTTTCCTCGCTACCTCTCTGGGGCTTTAAAGTTTCCTCGCTACCTCTCTGTGGCTTTCAAGTTTCCTCGCTACCTCTCT
>PIVL01001094.1 GCA_003354145.1 Paracoccaceae bacterium | reverse complement strand
GGCCGCCATAAAGTCATTGCCCACTCCTAAAGACGTCAGAGGAGTCCGAGCAGTGCTTGGTTTCATGAACTTCTACAGAGTTATGGCAGCACGAGTCGGCAAGCCCGACTACTCCACATTGGCCTACCCACTCAACGCCCTGCTGCGCAAAGACGACAACGGTGACGCCATAAACGTCGCCAAAGTATGGGGCAAAGAACACGACGACGCCCTATCCGCACTCAAACTCCGCCTCACCGAGCCTGGCGCCGTGATCCACGCCTACGACCCCACACGTCCACTATACCTGATGACAGACTGGTCAGGCATGGGAGTGTCTGCAATCCTGGGACAGCGCACGGAGGAGGGCCACGAGGTAATCATCGCAGCCACCAGCCGCACGCTGACCAGCTCCGAGAGACGTTACAGCAGCTTCTACGGTGAAGCGCTAGCTGTAGTATACGGTGTGAGATCATTCCGACATTACCTACACGGGGTGCACTTCACCATCATCACGGACCACCAGCCCCTCACCTGGCTCAAGAACTCCAACACGCTGACGGGAATGCACCTCCGCTGGCAAGTCT
>PIVL01000175.1 GCA_003354145.1 Paracoccaceae bacterium | reverse complement strand
TGGCCGGATACAATCCCGCCTTGGCGTGCAAGATGATCGCCCAGTGGCATACGGATCAAGACATGATCGGTGTCCACCTCGGTGACAGTCAGATCAAGAGCCAGCACCCAGGGCGCAAAATTTTCGTTTAGCAGCGTTTGCGCGGATTGCGGTGTCATCAAATTGCCAGTTCAGTCTGAAAACGGGTCGGATTTGCCAGAACTGTCTGCCGCAAACGGATCGTCGTTTTGGCTCGTCGCCTCAAGATATGAACGCTGGCATCTGATAACTTCGTCAAAGGCGCGGCGTGATCCTCGTAGGGTATAATGCCCCAGACGATTGCCGTTAAAGCTCCAATCCATCGAGTTTTCACGCTGAAATTCATCGACAAGAAGTTCGGCCTCGTCGGTGCCGACGTCGATCATCAGATTAAGGCCCGAGTAATTATCAACCACGGTTCCGGTCATTCCCAATGTCCAGGGGGATTCATCGCCGAATTTGACCGAGATGGAATAGTCGTTGCCATCCTGAATTGATGACCAGCGTTCGTCCAGAATGGTGACATCAAGGCTCAGCTCGTCATTATTGTTGTCAAAGCCAATGAAAAAGGCGGTCTCTCCGTCAAACACAGCAAAAGCCTGACATCCGGCCGAGCCGGGGTAGAAAGAAATATCCCAGCCTCCAACGGTTTTCCAATCGATGGTTTCTGCCGATACGCCTGTAATGCTGGCGGCCAAAACACTGGCCACGGCAAGCGAACGTAGCCCAAATGTGTGAAAAATCGAATGCGTCATGCAAATCCTCAACTAGTTTTGCCAGCAGTATAATAAATTTATTCAGCCTGCCAACTGTTCTGGTCAACTAACCAAATATATCAGCGTAGCAGGTTTGGAAGCCCGCGCGTTTTTGCACGACGTTCGGTCGGCAAATGGCGATTAAGGCGTTTGTTGATCAGACCGAAAAATCCGATGATTAACAGTGTCAGCAGGATGAAATAGAAGGCCAGAATTGGGTAGGGGATGAACGGGTTGAAGGTTTTGTCGGCAAAGTATCTGGCGTAATATAAAGAGTCGCCCTTTTGCCGCCACGCCGGGAAACTGCTGAAATAGACCAGCGTGGTGGCGTGAAACAGAAAGATCGCTTCGTTGGTATAGGCGGGCCATGCAAGGCGCAGCATTGTGGGCCAGATGATGCGCCTGAACCTTGACCATCCGGTCATACCATAGGCATCCGCCGCCTCAACATCACCTTTGGGGATTGACCGCAAAGCACCATAAAAGATTTCGCCGGAATAAGCAGCTGTGTTCAGGAACAGCACGACCAAAGCGCCCAGCCAGGCGGCTGTGAAAGGACCAAAAAACGGGTGGGTGCCTTTGAGGTTGAGAAACAGGAAATAGGCAAAAAAGAATTGGATGAACAGGGGCGAGCCACGGAACAGGAAAATGAACCACTCGGCAGGCTTGCGAAATATCCGACGGTTTGAGCCTTTGGCCACAGCCAATGCGGTGGCAAGAAAGAACCCGGTGGCCAGCGCGATTACGCCATAATAGATATTCCAGATCATTCCGGAACCAATCAGGGTGAACTGTTCACAGAGGGTAATGCTTTCTTTCGGGAGCAGCCGTTCGCCGATACCAATTGAGCGCAGGCCGTAGTCCTGAATAGTTTGGAAACAGCTCATGTTATGGCCCCGCCAGCTTTGCGTTGCTTCTCACCACCGGTAGTTGCTTGCCCATGGGTGAAGCGGACCATCAGCCGCTCGAGTACGATTTCTGAGATACGGGTAAAGCCAAGATAGAACACCAGCAGAAACAGGAAATACCACATCCGCCAGTCGCCATGGGGATAGGCCGTGAACTTGGGCGTTTTGGTGCCGCCAAGTTCGCGCGCCCAATAGACGATATCTTCGACCCCCAACAGGAACAAAAGCGGTGTCGCCTTGATTAGCACCATCCACAGATTGCTGAGACCCGGAAGGGCATAAACCCACATCTGCGGTACCAGAACCCGCCAAAAGGTCTGGCGACGGGACATGCCGTAGGCCTCGGCGGTCTCAAGCTGAGGGTGGGGGACCGCCCGCATGCCACCGTACAGGACATTGGCAGCAAAGGCACCGAACACGATGGCAAAGGTGATGACCGCAAGGAAAAAGCCATAGGTTTGGTGTATCCACTCTGGCGATGATCCCAGAGGCAGTTTCGCCGATGAACACACCAGAAAATCGGCACCCTGACGGATGGGTTGATCCCAGTCGGGGCACAGGACTTTGTGGCGTACCCATTCAAAGCCCTGATCCAGAGCGATGACAAAGAACATGAAAAACGCGATATCAGGAATGCCGCGCACGATGGCGATATAAAACTTACCCAGCCAGCGCAGCGGTGCGAAATGCGACCGCGCAGCCATTGCGCCAAGAAATCCAAAGCTCAGCGCCACAGGGGCCGTGATGGCCAGTAGCAGCAGCACCTTGAAAAATGAAATGTAGAACGAGAAATGCACACCCGTCGTCAGATAGCACGAGAACCAGCCAACAGTGCCAAGCGTTTCAGGGTCAGAGCAAAAGGAAAACATGCAGATCCGGGTAGGGAGTTAATTGGAAACAGGCCCGCGCGCGGCGGACCTGTTTGGGTTGTGTATTAGTAGGTGGCGGTATCTTCGCCGAACCACTTTTTCAGCAATTCATTCAGCGAGCCGTCTGCTTTCATCGACGTGATGGCCGCGTCAAACTTGTCGCGCAACTCGGTGTCGCTTTCGCGCAGGCCCATGCCAACGCCGCCGCCCAAAGGCACAGGGTCACCAACAAACATCAACGCACCAGCCGAGTCCTCGACCAATGGGACCAGATAGTCGCGATCGGCCAGAACCGCGTCGGCCTCACCATTACGCACAGCCGCCAAGGTTTCCTCGGGTGTGGCGAATTCGACCAGCATGGCGCCGCTTTCAGCGACGTGTGCGGCCTGAATGGTCGCGGTTTGCGCCGCGATCATGCCGTTCATCAGGTCAACATCATCGGATACCCCCACATAGGCCGAGGCCGTGGGTGGGTAATAGTCCTGGGTAAAGTCGATGACCTTGTCACGCTCATCGGTGATCGACATGCCAGCAATGATTGTGTCGTAGTTGCTGGATACGAGGTTTGGAATGATCGAATCCCAGTCATTTTTCACCCACTCGCAGGTCAGCCCGGCGCGTTTGCACAGCTCGTCGCCCACTTCACGCTCAAAGCCGTCGATTTCGCCAGCGTCGTTGATGAAGTTATACGGAGGATAGGCGCCCTCGGTGCCCATGCGGACAGTCTCGGCCATCGCCATACTGGCACTCAAGGCCAGCGCAGCGGCGCCAATGATAAGTTTCTTCATGGTTATACTCCCTTGCTTTTTTGGTTTTACGCAGCGTGGGTTGCAGACAGAAATCCACGCAATCGTTCGGATTTTGGCGCGCCAAACACAGCGTCGGGCGGCCCTTGTTCTTCTATTTTACCCTGATGCAGGAACACGACGTGATCAGAAACATCAGCGGCCAGCTTCATATCATGGGTGACGATCAGCATCGTGCGCCCTTCGGTGGCAAGATCCTTGATAACACGAATCACTTCCTGTTCCAGTTCCGGGTCCAGCGCACTGGTTGGTTCATCAAACAGCAATGCCTCGGGCTCCATGCACAGGGCGCGCGCAATGGCAGCGCGTTGTTGTTGGCCACCTGACAATTGCGCCGGATAGGCATCGCATTTTTCACCAATACCCACTTTGGTCAGATACGCGCGCGCGGCTTCCTCGGCTTCAGCTTTGGCGCGGCCCAAAACAGTAACCGGTGCCTCCATCACGTTTTGCAGGATCGTCATATGGGCCCACAGATTAAACTGTTGAAAAACCATCGACAGATTGGTGCGAATGCGCAGCACTTGCTTGCTGTCCGCAGGGTGACGCCCTTGCCCTGAACCCTTCCAGTGGACCGGTTCGCCCTTGAACAGGATGTCGCCCTGCTGGCTGTCTTCAAGCAGATTGGCGCAGCGTAGCAGTGTAGATTTGCCAGAGCCGGATGAGCCAATCAGCGACACGACGTCGCCTCGACGCGCAGCGATGTCGACGCCTTTGAGCACCTCAAGCGCGCCATAGCTTTTGTGCAGATTGTTGATTTGGATGACTGTAGGCGTGTCTGGCACGAGGTATCCATACATTAGGGTTGTATCAGGCTGATATTAGGGAGGAAAAACGCAACCATTGCAACTTGCAAAATGCTGATTCCGCACGTTGACCTTAAGAAAGCCAAAATTAAATGAATTTAACCGTGGTTCGCCGTAGCGGGGCAGGGTTCTAAGGAACCTGAATTCTTTGTTTAGGGGCGGGCGGGGTCGGTATTGCCAAATAGCTAGCCGCATCAATTGAAACAAGGCCTTTGAGATGTAGCAAATCCCGATCTGACGGTGACAACGCGTCAATTGCGGCATGTACGGCCTGCGATAATTTCCCAGTGTCTTGGGTTTTGGCGGTGATATAGGGCAGTCCGGGCGTTGGCGTGGTTTTCGCGATAACGCGCAGACGGTCGGTAAAAGTAGCGTGCTCTTGCAACATCATCCAAGTCAGGGCATCCAACCCGGCCATATCGGCTTTGCCCTCGGCCACAGCCTGCGCCGAAGCGGCATGGCCACCGGTTTCAAGTAAACTGCCACAAGAAAGGTTGGCAGCGCGCAAATGTGTCATGGGGCCGGACCAGCCGGATTGCGAAACCGAATCGTTATAGGCGAAGGTACTGGCCGCAAAATCCGCCAGCGTTTCGCCATTGGCATCAGTATGGACCACCAAAATCGACTGATAATACCCGGGGGGGCAGTCGGGTAATCCATAATCCGGCGTGCCGATCAGGGCGACCTGGTCGTGCAGTCGGGTGCGATACGGCATACCGCAAGTCTGGGCGAACAGCAGATCAGGTGATTGCCATATTTCCCAGCAATCCAGGTTACGGGTCAGTTGATCCGGCCCATAGTCCAAATTCGCGCGAATCAGTTGCCAAAAGCGGTCATTGGCCCCTTGCAGAGCGGGCATGTCATACATGCCCAGCATTGCGATCACTGTCGCGAGGCCTTTTGCCGGGCCCGCGCGCTGTCGACGTCACTAATACCCAAAAGACTGGCGGACAGACGCATCAACGCGTTTTCTTCGGCTGATCGCGTGCCATTGGCCAAAACAACCTGCCACAGCGATTGCACCACTGCATGGCGATCATCGTAGGGAACTGCGTTTTTGATGGCGCGGGTAAAGCGGACAGTGTCCGGCGCTTCTGATTCCAGCGTTTCGCCTTGTTTGCGCAGCGTCACCGCATCTGCGGGGCTAAGCCCATAGCGATGTTCAGTAATGGCATCAATCTGAGCGATTTCCACTTCGGAATACTCGCCGTCAGAGCGCGCTATACGGACCAACAAAGCAGTTAGGGCAAGGCGCGCATCGCCGTCGGGCAGTGGCGCGGGTTCGGGCTGTGTCAGCCGCTTGAGAAATTCACCAAACATGAAAGGGGATATAAGGGTGCAAATTCAGATCGCCAAGCGCAAAAGCGTCAGAAATTCTGTGCGCTGGCCCGCATGGCGTTACTTTCAGCTTCGGTCAGACCCAGCGCCAGTCGGGTGTTGTTGATCATATTCACTTCGGTCTCGCGTTCACGACCATCTGCAAGCACCACCTGCCAGATGGCTTCTAGCACCGCCATCCGATCCTCAAGGCCCATCGTTTGGCGGATGAGTGCGGCAAACACATCAGTTTCAGGTGCTGCCGCGTGCAGGCGTTCGCAAACCGCGCGGGTTTTGGCCGCTTCGATAGGAGAGTGATCAAATAGTCTGGCCAGAATGTTGTCGATCAGGCTGATTTCTTCGATCTGATAATCCTGATCAGATTTGGCAACTCGTACCAGCAATGCACCCAAAGCCAACTCGGCGTCGGGATCTGGGAGCGGATCGGGCTCTGTAGCCCGGAATGAGTTTAACAATCCATTTAACATGACGGTATATTAACCGCAGTTTTGCAATCCGCCAAGTCAAAGCATACTGTTAAGGTTACTGCGGCGATTTCCAGAGAAACCGTTGGAATCAACTGTCATAACCTTCAACAATGATCAACGTGCCCTGGGCTGCTGTGTCGCGTACGGCTTTGGCGGCGGCATAGCTTTCGCTTTCGTAACAGGCAATTGCATCTTCATAGCTGGCGAATTCGATAATAACACTGCGGGGGAATGTCTGGCCTTCGCGCCCTTGCTGTGTTCCTGCACGCACCAGAAATTTGGCGTTGTATTCGGCAAACGGTGCGGCATTGGCCGCCTGATAAGACTTGTAGGTCTCGGCGTCGTTCACAACGTTGTTCACAATCCAGTAGCCTTTGGCCATTGTCGTCTCCTGTTATTAATCAAATCACGCAGAGCGTGGGTTTTCATCCGCCCTACACCAGTCGCGAGGTTTCTTTGGCGGCGCGGACGAAATCCGCAAATAGTGGGTGCGGCTCAAATGGTTTTGATTTCAGTTCCGGATGGAACTGAACCCCGATGAACCAGGGATGGTCCTCCCATTCGACGATTTCGGGCAGGCGGCCATCCGGTGACATGCCGGAAAATTTCAGGCCAACCGCTTCGAGTTTGTCGCGATATTTTGTATCAACTTCGTACCGGTGCCGATGGCGTTCTTCGATGTTGGTGCTGCCATAAATTCCGGCAACTTTTGAGCCTTCGCTAAGCACGGCGTCATAGGCCCCAAGCCGCATGGTGCCGCCCTTGTCATCCCCGACCTTACGCTCGACCTTGTGATTTCCCTGCACCCATTCCTTGAGGTGATACACCACTGGTTCAAACCGTTTTTGCCCGGCTTCATGGTCCCACTCTTCGGACCCGGCATTCGTCAGACCCGCGACGTTGCGTGCGGCTTCGATCACCGCCAATTGCATGCCCAGACAGATGCCAAGATAGGGTACTTTGTGTTCACGTGCGAACTGCGCCGCCTTGATTTTACCCTTGGTGCCACGCTCTCCAAAACCACCGGGAACCAGAATGGCATGGAAACCTTGCAAACAGATGGCCGGGTCTTCGCGGTCAAACAATTCCGCATCAACCCATTCGACGCGCACTTTGACCCTGTTGGCCATGCCTCCGTGGGTTAGTGCCTCGGCGATGGATTTATATGCATCTTCAAGTTGGGTGTATTTTCCGACAATGGCGACTTTGACTTCGCCTTCGGGATTGAAAACCCGGTCTGCAACATCATCCCATCGGGCCAGATTCGGTTTTGGCGCAGGAGTGATCTGGAACGCATCCAGAACCGCCTGATCCAGCCTTTCGCGGTGAAAATACAACGGGGCTTCATAGATTGATTTCAGATCCAGTGCGGCAATGACGCTATCAGGGCGCACATTGCAGAACAGAGCGAGTTTCTCGCGCTCTTTCATCGGGATCGGATGTTCGGATCGGCATACCAGAATATCGGGTGCAATGCCGATGCTGCGCAATTCCTTGACGCTGTGCTGGGTGGGCTTGGTTTTCAGCTCACCGCTGGCTTTCAGGAACGGCAACAATGTCAAATGCATAAACAGGCACTGACCGCGGGGCTGGTCATTGGCAAATTGTCGGATTGCCTCAAAGAACGGCAGACCTTCGATGTCGCCAACTGTGCCGCCGATTTCGCAGAGCATGAAATCAACCTCGTCCTCCCCGATCGAGATAAAGTCTTTGATTTCGTTGGTCACATGCGGGATCACCTGGATGGTTTTGCCCAGGTAATCGCCACGTCGTTCTTTTTCCAGTACCGTGGAATAGATTCGCCCGGAACTGACTGAATCCGTCTTTCGTGCCGCCACACCGGTAAAACGTTCGTAATGACCAAGGTCCAGATCGGTTTCGGCTCCGTCGTCAGTGACGAACACTTCGCCATGTTCAAACGGCGACATGGTACCGGGATCAACGTTCAGATAGGGGTCCAGTTTGCGCAAGCGCACCGAAAACCCGCGTGCCTGCAATAAAGCCCCCAGTGACGCGGACGCCAGACCTTTGCCCAACGAGGACACAACACCACCAGTAATGAAAACGAATCGCGCCATGATCGGCTGCTCCCGTGGAAAGAAGTTAGCATTTTTTGAATGCCCAGAACGGTCCAAAAAACCGTAGCATCACGGGACTTCACACTTAAAGGATTCGCGCAAGCAGCGCAAGGTAATCGCAAGATGCTGTTGCGATTATTACAGGCAGATCAAGATTTGGTACTTAGCAGTGTTTCGCAAAACCAATAATCTCTTACGGTTCTGCGAAAACCATTAGTCGGCGCGTGGAACCAGCGGCGCGTTATCATCCTGAGAAGGTGGCAACAGATCGCTACCAGCAGGAACCTCAGGCGCAGTTGTCTCGGCCGGGGCCGAAGTTGTTGTGCCCAAACGGTCAATGACCGAACTGCCCGCGGCTTTTTGTGCTGCAAGGATTGTCAGGGTGATTGACGTACAGATAAAGGCAATGGCCAAAATCCATGTCAATTTGGCCAGTGCAGTGGCAGCCGACCGGCCAGACATGGCGCCGCCACCTCCGCCACCGCTGCCCATTCCGAGGCCACCGCCTTCGGAACGCTGCAATAAAACAACTGAGATCAGCCCAAGGGCAAGAAGTAGATGAATAATAAGGACGACGTTTTCCATGAGACCCTAAAGCGATTGGCTGTATCGGGGGGTATGTAGGCAAGAATGCAGGCCGGGGCAAGAGACGAAGTTTGTTACTGGACAAGTCAAGTGCTTGGCGTGCAAAATCGCGGCCATGCCACATGATATAGATGACCACGATCACCCGCACGCGCTGCTGCCGCCTGACCCTGCTTTACGGGTAAAGGCGCTCGAGACCATTCTGACCCGCAAAGGTCTGATTGATCCGGCGGCACTGGATGAAATCATTGACCTTTATCAAAACCGTATTGGCCCGAAAAACGGTGCCCAAGTGGTGGCGCGGGCCTGGAGCGACGATGGGTTTCGCGCCGCTTTGCAGGAAGACGCGACCGCCGTGGTGGCTGATCTGGGGTATTGCGGGCGGCAGGGCGAACACATGGTTGTCGTCGAAAATACGCCGGAAACGCACAACATGGTCGTCTGTACCTTGTGCAGTTGTTATCCGTGGCCTTTGCTGGGCATTCCGCCGGGCTGGTATAAATCCGACGCTTATCGGGCGCGGGCCGTGCGTGAACCACGCAAGGTTCTGGCTGATTTTGGGGTGAGTCTGCCAGAAGAAACGTCAGTCCGGGTTTGGGATTCGACCGCCGAAGTGCGCTATCTGGTGCTGCCAATGCGCCCAGAAGAAACCGAAGGCATGGATGTTGACACCTTGGCAAAACTGGTGACGCGCGACAGCATGATCGGCACCGGATTGGCCTTGCCTGCGGGGGCTGTGACATGACGCGCGTTCACGATATGGGTGGGCGATACGGCGACGGGGCGGTGGTGCCCGAACCGCAAGGGATTGCACAGCCCGGGGCGGATTGGCATTCACGGGCTTTGGCGGTGTCTTTGGCTTGTGGCTCACTTGGGCAGTGGAACATTGATATGTCACGCCACGCACGCGAATGCCTGTCACCAAAGGATTATGCCCGGTTTTCCTATTACGAAAAATGGTTGGCCGGATTGGCTGATACGCTGGTGCA
>PIVL01001093.1 GCA_003354145.1 Paracoccaceae bacterium | reverse complement strand
ATTGCAACACTATAAATCTATAACCTGAGGTCTTGCAAGACTGAACGGATGAGAGCGGAGATATCTACGAGCATGTCGAGGATTGAACAACACCTCTTCATGGCATAGCTAAGGATGTCCATGTGTGAACGCAGTCGGGGTCTTGGATTCTACCACAAGCGGAACCAGACTGCAATAGCGCACGGGCACGGCACTGCATAGGCACGGCCAGCCGTCCCGGGAAATTCCCTGGGAATTCCCAGCGAGTTTTCCATTAGGGTTTGTGTATAGATTTTGTATAAATTATTGCTTTTTCCTCTCCCGGTCGCCCCGAGCCTGTTTCCCCGCGCCTCCCTGCCCTGCCGAAGCTTCATTTTTGCTGACAGTACTGCACTTTTGCCACCTCGAGGCCAAAAAGTGCTGTACTGTCTGCAATTTCCGGTGAAAAGTGCTGTACTGTCGTCCAAAATCAGCCTCCGGTTGCAGACAGTACTACACTTTTGCCACCTCGAGGCCAAACAGTGATGTACTGTCTGCACTTTTCGATGAAAAGTGCTGTACTGTCGTCCAAAATCACCCTCCGGTTGA
>PIVL01001092.1 GCA_003354145.1 Paracoccaceae bacterium | reverse complement strand
CGATTTCTACATGTTTATCACCATTGTAATAAGTCTCAGTTGAATTAACAACATCACCTACTTTGAAATCAATCTCATTGGTAAATCCATTTAATGAGTTGTATAACTCACCAAGTCTAACTTGATGTACTAGTGTACCAACAACTGATTCAGCAATTAATTCACGATGTTTCTCATCTTCTTTAATAGTTTCAAGGAATTGTTGTGCAACTGCATCCACTGATACTTTAATTTGGATTGTTTTATTAAACTTTTTCATTTGTGTAGTTGTTTAAATTTGTGTTAATAACGCTATATTTATGTTGGTATTAGATGTAAATCCTAACTTTAGGCTAACTAATGATGTAGTGTGTGGAGTGATAAGGCTACGTAACTACTTACGTAACTCTCATCATACCAATGTGTTATGCCTGTGTATTTGTATTAATAAGCTGCTGTGCAGCCTCAGTTTCAACAGCGAAACTCTCATAATCACCCTCTTCTTCTGCTAGTGATGCACTGTTTAACAGTACTTTAGCAGCAAACTTGATGTCACCACCACACTTCTCTAATGTATACTTAGCTAATC
>PIVL01001091.1 GCA_003354145.1 Paracoccaceae bacterium | reverse complement strand
TACCCATAATGACGCGTTATTCGTCCTTAACCCAATGAGATGTTCGTCGCGTTTTCTGCATCTGCAGTTTCGAAAATTGTTCGGCGACGACATCAGAATGGATATCGTCGTGATCCCAATCGACATATCCGGCCTCTTTCGCCCACTCATGTTCTGTGTGGTTTGCGTTGTGACGCGCTTCCTTGAACACCTCGTACATGGGCGGGCCCCCGATATCTTCCGGCGGCGTCGCCCACTGGGCGCTAACAAAACGTGGCAACGGCTCATTCGGTTCGACTGGGCGCTTTGACACCAACTCGATGCGGTGTAGCCAGTCGTCACCAAAGTCGTAAGTATAGGCTACCGGCGGAACTTTGACGTTCAAAAAGAAGTCGAGCCTTTTGGTAGTTGCCTCCATAACCGGCGGCCCAAACATCGGCTCCATCCAAAAGTCCTCGTCTTTCAGCTCGTATTTTCGGTCACCAATATCGAAACCCCACAGATGCATGTCGTACCAAAGAAATGCAGCCTGAATGGCATCGTGTAGATGCGGCAGGGTCTTGTCTGACCTGATCTCTATTTCCCGCCA
>PIVL01001090.1 GCA_003354145.1 Paracoccaceae bacterium | reverse complement strand
CGGCGGCGCTGGCGCGCGACGCTCCGGCTGGTGCGAGTCGAAGTCGAGCAGGCGGCGCGGCGGCGCTCGCGCCAGCCCTGATGCCGACGGCACGACGGGCGCGGCGGCATCTGGACGCGTGGCGAGAACGGATGCGACCACCGACCGCACGCGAGCAGTCTCCGCCGCGCGCGCATCGTCGAACATGCGCGCGCGCGCCGGCGGCATGTGTGGCAGCAGCCCGCGCTCGTACGCTACAGCGACCGGGAGCAAGCGCTGCTCCGGAGTGAGCTTGTCGCATGTTTGCCATCCATGTCGGCGCCGATCAGTGTTGCCGACGAACTTCATGCCGCAGCAGTGGCATGTTATGTCGCGGATCTTGAGACGAAGGCGATCTGCGTCGCGGCTGTCGCCGTGCCCGCCAGGGCGCGAGCCGTTGTCCTTGTCCGAACGGTGTCCGGTGCGAGCGTCACTGCCGACCGTCAAGACCGCCGCCTCGTCCGCGCCGCCATCTGTGGCGTCGGCGGTGAGTGCGTGCAGCTGCCGGGATGGCAGGAGTTGGTCGCGCATGGCGGCAATGGCGGCAAGA
>PIVL01000489.1 GCA_003354145.1 Paracoccaceae bacterium | reverse complement strand
CTTCACCATGAGCCACCGGAGCCACACCCTGGGCCACCAGGGCTTCACCCTGAGCCACCAGAGCTACGGCCTGAGTTACCAGAGCTTGACCCTGAGTCACCAGAGCTTCGCCCTGAGCCGCCGGAGCTTTACCCTGAGCCACCAGGGTTGTCACACAAGCCACCAGGGTGGCAACATGAGCCACCAGGGCTGCAACACAAGCGACATTTTTGGCACTAAGAATCTTTGAAAACCATATCGAGGCGTCTGTGTGACGGTTTTCGACGGGGATTTGACAGAAATGATCGCAGGAGCGCTGCGATCGCAGCCGCGCAAGCGGGAGTTCTGTTCCGTGACTTTTCGGAGGGCGCAAAAGCACGAGAACGCCCCTCGCACGGGCGTGCTGCGCGCGCGCGTGCGCGTAGAGCACACAGGAGGCCTCCAGCAGCCGCCGACGTCGGTGCGTGGTGGCAACCGAAAACCGCGAATTTAGCGACGTACGACGCGCCCACGTCGTCAAAATCAGCGTTTTTCCGCGTGCTCCTTTTGAAAAGGTGGAACGAGAGTGAACGTACTAGAGATGTAAACAAAGATTCCGGAAGAATTCAGGCGTGCAGAATCTTGCGCGATTGCAGCTGGGAGTCTCTAGTGCCTCCGGCTGTGATCGGAGCGCTCCCGCGATCGTTTCTGCCTTCGTTTCGTCGAAAACCGTCAGACGAACGCCTAGATACAAGGTCGGAGACTCACAGAGCTCTCGAACAGATGAAAAGACATGAGAAATAGATAAGATAAAGTCTTGACACAGATGAGAACGTCAGACACTGGCAAGCTCATAGGCAGATACAGCAGCAGAGGAGTAAAGTTCAGGAGCAGAGTTAGAGAGCACAGGAGCATAGTAAGAGCAGCAGAGGCAAGAAACTGACAGAATACTTCTGAAGTAGAAATGAGAGAGCGCAGGAACAGAGCAGAAAAGCTTAGGACAAAGCAGGAGAGAGCTCAGAAGTAGAGTCTGGAGTTGGTGCTCCTGGATTGCTGCTTCTCTCCAGGTTGCTGCTGATTCTCCTGGTTGTTCGTTTCGTGCTCCAAGTTGCTGTTCTTGTGCTCCTCATTGCTCGTCTAGTGCTCCGGATTGCTGGTTTTGTGCTTCTGGTTGCTTCTGTTGTACTCCTGGAAACTGGTCTGGTACTCTGGTTGCTGGTTTGGTGCTCCTGTTGCTGGTTTGGCTGCTAGTTATGGAGTTCCTGGTCCTGCTCTGGTACTCTGGTTGGTGGTTGGGTGCCCCTGGTTGCTAGTCTGGGTGCTCCTGGTTGCTGCTCTGGTGCTCCTGGTTGCTGGTCTCGTACTGCTGGTTGCTGGTCTGGGTGCTCCTGGGTGCTGCTCTGGTGCTCCTGGTTGTTGGTCTTGCACTGCTAGTTGCTGCTCTGGTGCTTCTGGTTGCTGGGCTGGTGCTCCTGGTTGCTGCTCTGGTGCTCCTGGTTGCTGGTCTCGTGCTCTAGTAACTGCGCTGGGTGCTCCTGGCTGCTGGTCTTATACTCCTGGTTGCTGGTCTGGTGCTCCTGGTTGCTGGTCTGGGTGTTCCTGGTTGCTGCTCTGGTGCTTCTAGTTGCTGGGCTGGTGCTCCTGGTTGCTGCTCTGGTGCTCCTGGTTGCTAGTTTTCGAGTTCCTGGTTTGCTGGTCTGGTGCTGCTGGTTGCTGGTCTGGCCCTCCTAGCTGCTGGTCTGGTGCTCCAGGGTGCTGGTCTGGTGCTCCTGGTTGCTGGTCTGGTGCTGCTGGTTGCTAGTTTTGGAGTTCCTAGTTGCTGGTCTGGTGCTGCTGGTTGCTGGTCTGGCGCTCCTAGCTGCTGGTCTGGTGCTCCAGGGTGCTGGTCTGGTGCTCCTGCTTGCTGGTCTGGTGCTCATGGTTGCTTGTCTGGCGCTCCAAGTTGCTGGTCTGGTGCTGCTGGTTGCTGGTCTGGTGCTGCTGGTTGCTGGTCTGGTGCTGCTGGTTGCTGGTCTGGTGCTCCTGGTTGCTGGTCTGGTGCTCCTGGTTGCTGGTCTGAAGCTTCTGGTTGCTGGTCTGGTGCTGCTGGTTGCTGGTCTGGTGCTCCTGGTTGTTGACTTTTCGTAGCTTGGCCTCTGGGAAACCAGCATTGTGCTTACCAGAGATATATGCAACGTGCAGTTTTCTGCAGCCTTTGGTTGCAGATTTTGATGAAAGCTTGCTTGGATTTCGGTTAAAAAATGCTTCATTTAAGGTCCAATTTTCGAACCCGGAATCTGGCAGCATTTTGCCGGTCAACGGCTGAAGCCCCACAGTTCGCTCGGTTTGTTTTTTGAGCCCGCTTTTTGGGCTTCCTTTCTGCTCACGTTCAGGCAGCCTTTTCGTTT
>PIVL01000174.1 GCA_003354145.1 Paracoccaceae bacterium | reverse complement strand
TAATCCGTCGCAACCAGCCCTTCAGGCTGGCCAACAACAACAAACTGCAAGCCTTCAGGATCATACAATTCCGCAGCGACCCGATTGGCATCTTCCAACGTCACCGCATTCACCTTGTCATTGCGAGTGGCGATATAGTCGATAGGCAATCCCATCATCTGCATCCCAACCAATATCCCAGCAATCCGCGAATTACCGTCAAAGCGCAAAGGATAAGCCCCAGTCAGATAGGTCTTGGCATTGTCCAGTTCTTCCTGTGTCACGCCGTCGGTCTGGATCCGCGCCCACTCATCCTGAATAACCGATACCGCCTCGGCGATGCTATCATTGGCCGATGCGACACTGCCCATATACAAAGACGCAAAATCCTTGGATGCCAAATAGGATTGAACCCCATAAGTCAGCCCGCGTTTTCCGCGTACTTCGGTCATCAGGCGGCTTTCAAATGATCCGCTACCCAGGACCTGATTAAGGATATAGGCCGCAAAGAAATCATCATCGTCCTGATCTATGCCGGTCTGTCCAAAGATGGCCACCGATTGCGGCGTGTCAAAGTCGATGATCCGAACGCCGCCCTGCAACAACACATCAGTTGGCTCTGGCATCTTTGCGCCCGTTTCAGGAAGATCAGCTAACAGGTTCTCGACCAATTCAGACACTTCGTCCGGCGTGATATCACCCACCGCACCGACAAACAGCCGGTCACGCGCCAACACGGCGTGATAGGCATCCAGAATGTCATCACGTGTCAAAGAACTAACTGTTTCGATCGTACCTTCGCCATCCGTGGCGTAAGGATGGTCACCAAATGCCATATCCGAGAACGCCGCGCCAGCGATCTTGTTCGGGTCTTTGGCATCCGACTGCAGACTCGACAAAATCTGCGCCCGAACCCGGTCAATTGCCTCTTGATCAAACCGAGGCTTGTGCAAAGTGTCATATAACAACGCCATTGCCTCGTCCCGGTTTTCGCTTAGGAACCGCGCCGAGATCGACACCGCATCGTCATGCGCATCATAACTAAACGACGCAGCAAGGGCTTCAAGTTCACGCGCATATGCCCGCGCATCCAGATCGGCGGCACCCTCTTCAATCAACCCGGACATCAGATAAGTCGCGCCGCGTTTTCCGGGAGCATCCAGTGACGTGCCGCCGCGAAAGCTTAGTTCAAGTGCCGTGAACGGGATCGAATGATCCTCGACCAACCAAACAGTGATACCTGACGGTGTGATAACTTCTTTAATGTCTACTTCGGCTGACGCTGGAAAACTCAGCGCCAGAAACACCAGAATACTTGCTACAATTTTCATTGTGTCACCTCATCATCACGCATCAACCAGCCCGTCACCGATGTCTCGGGGCGCAAAACCTCACGTGCGGCGGCGACTATGTCGTCGCCTGTCACGGCCTGTAATATTTCCGGCCACGCCTGCACGTCCTCAATTGTCAGGCCAGACGTAAGAGCCCGGCCATAGCGATTGGCGATCCCGTCCACGTTGTCGCGTGCATAAATTTGCGAGGCACGCAATTTCATCTTGATCCGGTCAAGCTGTTCTTCGTCCACACCAGCCTTGATAAACGCGGCCAGTGTCTCGTCAATTGCTGCCTCGACTTCGGTCAAAGACACACCTTCGCTGGGCACAGCGATCACGCTGAAAGTTGTGTCGTCCAGCGACGTACCATTGTAATACGCCCCGGTATAAACCGCCACCGGTTCGTCAAACTGCATCCGCTCCGCCATGAACGACGTTGTCCCACCGCCCAGGATTTCTGCGAGTACAGTCAACGCTGCTGCCTTTTGTTGCGCGCCACTGTTACGCTCGGGTGCCAGATAGGACCGGCTGACATAAGGCTGGGCCACGCGTGCATCTTTGAATGTTATACGCCGTGCAGCGGTTTGAGGTGGTTCTTGCGTACGAATTCGTTCCGGCAGGTCGGGATTGGCTGGGATCACTCCGTAATACTGTTCTGCCAACTCGCGTACTTCGACCGGATCAACATCTCCGGACACCACCAGAATGGCATTATTGGGCGCATAATAGGTGCTGTAAAAGGACATCGCGTCGTCCATATCCAGCGACTCCATCTCGTGCCGCCAACCAATTATGGGCACGCCGTACCGATGGTTCAGATATTGCGCCGCATTCTTTTGCTCGCTGAACAAAGCGCGTGGGTTGTTTTCGATACGCTGGTTGCGTTCTTCCAGGATGACATCGCGTTCGGTTTCAATGTCGCGTTCGGTCAGGCGAACATTTACCATTCGATCCGCTTCCATACGCATCATCAGCTCTAACCGATCCGCTGCAACGCGCTGAAAATAGCCGGTGTAATCATAGCTGGTAAAGGCGTTGTCACGCCCTCCATTTGCAGCAACCGTCGCCGAAAGCTCGCCCGATTCCAGATTATCCGTGGCTTTGAACAACAGATGTTCCAGAAAATGCGCCACACCGGATTCGCCCAAGGGTTCATCCGCAGACCCGGCTTTGTACCAGACCATATGTTGCAACACCGGGGCGCGGTGATCTTCGACCACAACCACCTGCATTCCATTGCTCAGCTCAAAGGTCGTAACAGCCTCGTCACCACCGTCAGCAAATATGGGTCCAGCCATGGCAATCATAACGCCTGCCAATGCAAGTCTTCCAAGCATCCGATTTCCTCTCTGATAGAATCCCATCTAATCTGTGTAGCGGGCCACAGGTATCAAGAACAGATAGCGTAAATGTGAGCAGTGCCGTCAACAATCCGTTGACAGATTATTTGCTGGCAGGTGGCGAGGATGGCGTAAGCGCTCCACCGCGGCGAAATCGCTGTGATTCAGAATAGGGTTCCACAGCCTGATCCTTGTAAGCTTCGTTATAGTGGTCAAATCGACCCAGTTTCAGTCGTGACAAAAAGGCTTTGGATTTACGTTTGCGAAACTCTTCGTCTGTTTCGGCCAGTTCCACGCGGGTATTTGACGGCACACCATATCGGCTGGCTTGATTTACCAGCGCCACATCTCCGGATGACACACCTTGCGCACTTTGTGCTGAGGCACGGCCACCCAAAGCGGCAATCGCCTCGGCGCGGGGATTTGTATCAACAAGGTTGGTACCGCCCGGCGTTGGTGTCGGCAAAGTTGTAAAATTCGACGGTTCTGTCAGCGGTTTAACCGGCATGACCGAGAATTCCTCGGGTCCTCTGCCGGAACTCTGAAGTTGGATAAGACCCTTGTTGGAACATCCGCCAACAACAACTACCGACCCTAATATGATGGCACCCAGCGGTATCCGCATGCCCACTCTCCTGCCTGTTTCAAGCGCTTTTAGCGCATTCTTTTGTTAACGTCACGAGCCCTTTTTGACCGCGGGTTTCGGGTCAAACAGTATCAGGCCCAAAGCCCCTGCAAAAATGAAAATGTCGGCAATGTTAAAAACAAACGGATTGTTAATACCACAGCAAGACATATTAATAAAATCAACAACATACCCATAGACAATCCGGTCAACAACATTACCCAGCGCGCCACCGATCAATAATCCAGCACTAAATTGCATCCATTTCGAAAACTGTTTCCGGCTTACCCAAAAATAAACGGCCGCTACTATCAGAAGTGAAAACCCGATTAACACCCACTGACCAAGGTCGGATCCGCCATCAAACAGGCCAAAATTGATCCCTCTGTTTTCGCCATAACGAAAATTAAGCAAAGGCGGAAGCACATCAATAGATTGCACCTGTGACAAGTCCAACCAGTGAACGACCAGATACTTGCTGATCTGGTCGATCAGAAAAGCACAAATTCCGGCTGCCAAAAGAGTGCGCAAAATCATCAATGCCTGAAATGCCGCATACCAGTAAACACCATCGCCAATCCGGCCTCGTCTGCAGCGGCAATTACCTCATCGTCACGCATTGAGCCACCTGGCTGGATCAATGCTGTTGCGCCTGCTTCGGCAGCTGTCAGCAATCCGTCAGCAAAGGGAAAAAACGCGTCTGATGCCACGACCGATCCTTTGGTCAACGCCGCCTCAAGTCCCATCACCTCAGCCATATCGATTGCTTTGCGGGCGGCGATGCGGGTGCTGTCCACGCGGCTCATCTGGCCAGCACCAACCCCAACAGTTGCGCCGTTTTTGACATAGATAATCGCGTTTGATTTGACGTGCTTGGCAACGGTCCATGCAAACAACATGTCAGCCAGTTCCGCATCGGATGGCGCGCGTTTAGTCACCACTTTCAGATCATCCAACGTGATGTGCCCAACATCCTTGTCCTGCACCAGCAAACCACCCGACACTTGCCGGTAGGTCAGCGCCGCCAACCTTGGATCGGCGAGGCCGCCAGTGGTCAGCAGTCTCAGATTCTTTTTCTTGGCAAAAACTTCTCTGGCCCCGGCGTCGGCGTCCGGCGCAATCACGACTTCGGTGAATATCCCAGTGATATCTTCTGCCGTTGCGGCATCCAGCGGTTGGTTCAGCGCGATAATGCCGCCAAAGGCGCTCGTGCGGTCACAATCAAATGCCCGGCCATAGGCTTCTTTCAGCGTTGCTCCGGTTGCCACACCGCAGGGATTGGCATGTTTGATGATGGCACAAGCCGGGCCTTTGGCCGGGTCAAATTCGCTTACCAGTTCAAACGCCGCATCTGTGTCGTTGATGTTGTTATAAGACAGCTCTTTGCCTTGATGTTGGGTCGCCGTCGCCACGCCGGGACGCGCTGTGCCATCAGTGTAAAACGCCGCGGATTGATGCGGGTTTTCGCCATAGCGCAGCGTTTGTTGCAGCGTTCCGGCAATAGCCCGACGACGCGGGGTTTCCTGCCCAATAGCCTCGGCCATCCATGTCGACACAGCCGCGTCATAGGCCGCTGTGCGGGCATAGGCGGTTTGTGCCAATTGCTGACGGAACGCATAGGTCGTGGCCCCATCGTTTTCTGCAAGCTGCTCCAACAGGACAGAGTAATCTTTGGTATCAACCACAACATTCACAAAGGTATGGTTTTTGGCCGCTGCCCGGATCATCGCTGGGCCGCCGATGTCGATATTCTCAATGCAGGTGTCATAGTCAGCCCCTGCTGCCACCGTTTCTTCGAACGGATAAAGATTGACCACCAACAGGTCGATTGGTCCTATGCCGTGTTCGGTCATCGACGCGACATGATCGTCATTGTCACGTAGCGCAAGCAAACCGCCATGCACAGCCGGATGCAACGTCTTGACCCGTCCGTCCATCATTTCCGGAAACCCGGTGACATCGGCCACATCACGCACATCCAATCCTGCATCGCGCAGTGCCCTGGCGGTGCCTCCGGTGCTCAAAAGCTCTACGCCACGCGCTGCAAGCGCCTTACCCAATTCAACCAAACCGGTTTTGTCGGAAACAGAAAGCAATGCGCGGGAAACAGGGGCGAGCGAAGTCATTGAGCAGAGTCCTTTTGCGGATCAGTCGTCATCAAACGACATGGGTTCATCCCGGTTCAGATCGCGCACGGCTATGGCAGTGTCTTGCGCCTTGGACAGCGACCACCGGATGCGCGTCGCATAACCCATCGCGCGGCCAGATAGAACAATTTGTTTTGTCGCGCGTGGCTTTAGTCGGCCCTTTTCCAGAAAGACACTTGGTTCCAGCGACATGCTCGTCGTTCCATCATGGCGAAACACCCAGATTTCACCACTTTTCTGCGCCATCGACACCGCCGCGCCGCCCAGATCAAGTTCAACATCCACATCAGGGTGAATATGCAAACGAATTTCAAAACCAATACCGGCCAATTTGGTCGCATCCAACGCCTTGTCAAACTGGCGCTTGTTGCTGTCGTCCATCGCCAGCAACATGTCTTCCCCCGCCATGCCGCGCCCATCAAACGTCAGGTCCAACGCCCGAGCATGGGTCAGGCCAAAACGATTCACATAGCCGTCATGGCCACCCTGAAACCGCAGCCCATCCGCCATTTCAGACATCTCGATCGGCACATGGGTTGGACAATCAATCAGTGCTTCGCGCCCGCAACCGCGTAGTGGGGCGGACAGTCGGCTGCTCGAGTAACCATCCAGACACAATGTCGAATGCGACGGCGTCGCCCGTCCGGCTTTGCGCCAATCAGCTCCAAAACTCTCACCCGATCCGAAATTGACGATCAAAGGCCGACGTCCGGATGTCAGCTCAAACGCCAGTGTCGAGGCGTGTGCATTATACGATGCAGATCCAGATGGTGGCTTGCTTGCGTCAACTATGACACTGGTGCGTCCTGCCGACAGACGGGCATAACCCATCGACAAACCATCCGCATGGCGCAGCTTAATCTCGCTTGCCGCCAGCGCATGATCCAAACGTCCATCAAGGCCGCGCCCGCCGCCGTGAAATCGGGCTAATCCGCCGTCTGCATGACGCAATGTGCGCAACGTAGGCGCGATCCGTTCAATCGCAGCGATCTGTCCGTCCGGGATGTCACGCCCAACCTCCTGCAAGGCGGCCCCGGCCCAAGTCAGCAATGTGAACACTTCCAGCAACTCTTCGGGATTGCGGGTAGGTAATCCACCCTGCTGGTCGATCTGGACTTTACATTCCTTTTCCAGCGCCCGAATCCCGGGATCGGCAAGCCCCTCCATCCCTTCAAGCGACAGTCCGGCATAGATCAAGCCTGTCAGCGCCTCAAACCGGGGCAATCCAGGCGCGGCACTGGGCCAGCGTTTGCTTAGAAACCATGTCTGTCTGCCAAGTACCCGAAAGAACGCGTCACTTTGTTCTTTTTCCTGCCCACGCAACAAAAAAATCGCGTGATTGATCCACCTGATGACCCGACGTCCGGTCAGATCCGCTGTCCAACCCGGACCATGACCCGCACCGTATGCATCGATCCAGCCCCACACCCATTTCTGTGCTTTTTCCCGCGCAGCCGCGTCGCCAACTGCTGCCAGATCATCCAACCAGGCAAAACCGTGCCGCTCAGCGTCAAATTCTGCGTCGGGCGATGCGACTTCCCACAGCCCGGTAGCCGGGGATTGAACCAGATACCCGGAAAACAGCAAATTTCCAGCGATGAGCTGGCGTCCGCGCGCAAAACTGCCAATTGTACGCGGTTCGGGTTGCGATACGAATGCTTTCGCCGCCTTTTGCCGTGTGCTCAGCCGCGCATACAGGCGATTGAGAAACCTTGTTCGCCGGTTTTGCATCGTATAAGGGGTGGACATACTCTCTGCCTCTTACGCTCTTTGGCGTTTGAGAACACCATAACCGTAGATTACATCAGAGTCACCGGGAAAGGCAGGTCAAACGTCTTTGCGTAAGCATGCGATATAAAATCCGTCCATTCCACCCAGTTCAGGCCAATAATCAGGTCGCAATCGCAGCCCGCCTTCTTCGGTGATCCAATCGGATTCGATGCCTGAAATATCCAGTGCAGCGCGGTCGATCTGCATATCTTTGTTTGCCGCAAGCGCTTCTTCAACTTGCACTTCGCCTTCGTCCGGTAACAACGAACAGGTGCAAAACACCAACCGACCACCGGGTTTGAGCAACGTCCAGGCTTGGGCCAACATCCGCGACTGCAAATCAATCAAACCGCCAAAATCCGAGCCATCTTTGGCATGCGGCAAATCCGGATGACGCCGAATTGTACCAGTGGCGGAACATGGCGCATCCAGAAGAATCGCATCGTACTGCCCCTGATGAGTCAGCGCATCGCCAACGACAACCTCTGCCTTTAGCTCGGTCCGTTCCAGGTTCTCGTGCAGACGTTTCAACCGGCTTTCAGAAACATCAAGCGCAACAACATCCGCTCCGGCCGCTGCCAGCTGCAGAGTTTTACCCCCCGGCGCGGCGCATAAATCCAATATTTTCTCACCCGGTTTTGGGGCCAGCACCTGTACCGGCACCGCTGCTGCAGCATCCTGCACCCACCAGCCGCCCGCATCATAGCCCGCCAACCCTGACACCTGTCCTCCAGAGATCAAACGCCGCGATCCTGTTGGCAGGTCTTGCCCATCAAAGGCCAGTTCCGCCCCTGGTTTGCTGGTAATATCCAACGCTGCCCCAGTGAAATGTGCCTTTTCCATCGCACCAACGCTTTCAGCCCCCCAGGCTTGCACCAGTGGGGTGCGCAGCCATTTTGGCAGGCGTGGCGCACGTAGTTCGGGCCACGCGGCTGGCCCTTCGGCTGCGATTTTACGCAACACGGCGTTTACCAATCCCTTAAGGTGTCCGTTACGTTTGTTGCCGCTAATGATTTGAACCATCGCGTTAACCACGCCATGCGCAGCCTCACCCTGACACAGCTCAACCGTGCCAAGACGCAGGGCGTTATGCACTGTCAGAGGTGGCTTTTTACGCAAATGTTTGTGCAACAGCCGGTCTGCCCGCTCTAACCCGCGCAATGTTTCGGTCGCCAATCGCTGCGCCCGTGCCCGATCCTGAGGCGGCAAACGATCCAGCGCCCCGGCCCCCAGACATTCCGACAGCAAACGGCGCTCGCCCAACACCTGATCAAGCAGGTAAATCGCGCTGCGCCTTGCGCCCAGATCTGTGTCAGCCATGTAGCATTCCTTTGTACGAGCGTTTGTGCGGTCTTGCCCTTATGGGACGACGGCATATATCACGGGTCACGTATAAAGGAACCCGGTATGAGCGATAAACCCGACCTGCCCCTCACTGAATTGTCCGGCGCCGCCCAGCGCGCATTGGCCGAAGCCGAAACCCGTCGCAAAGCTGCACAAGACGCCAAACCCTTGCCCAAAGAGCTAGGAGGCCGCGACGGACCGGAACCCGTTCGCTATGGCGATTGGGAGAAAAAAGGGCTGGCGATAGATTTCTAACGCATCTGATTAGCTTCTGGAACGAAAGGTCCATACAATGGGCATGCTGATAGACGGCAAGTGGCAAGACGCAACAGATCGCTTTATGCAGGATGGCAAATTTTTGCGCGAGCAAAGCCAGATGCCGTCGGACATCACCCAAGATACGCTGAGTCGCCTGCGCAAAACCCCGTCTGATTTCGTTCTTGTCGCGTCCGCAAGCTGTCCTTGGTCGCATGGTGCGGTTCTGGCTTATGTGTTGAAAGGATGGGAAGATCAGATGCCGTTGCAATTGGCGGGCGGTCCCAGAATTGAGGGATACGCGCTGTTATCAACCGGTCCTTTGTCTGGTGGCAAACCCCGGCATCTGCACCAGCTTTATACGCAATCCATCCCCGATTTCACCGGAAGGGTAACAGTTCCGATGCTTTGGGACGTCAAGCAGGCCCGGATCATTTCCAATTCCTCAGCCGATATTATTACCGCGTTGAACTACGGGCCCAGTGGCCCCGATCTAATTCCAGCGGTGATGGAAACCGAGATTGAGGCACTTATTCAGACCATCTTTGACGGCCTGTCAAACGCGGTTTATCGTGCCGGTCTGGCCGAGCGGCAGGATGAATATGACTCTGCCGTAGATACAGTGTTTGCCACGATGGACATGCTGGAGACGCGCCTGTCAGGCCGCATGTTCCTGTTCGGGCCGGATATTACGGTGGCGGACATCAGGCTTTTTGCCTCGCTGGTGCGGTTTGACACGGTCTATGCCACTCATTTCCGTTGCAGCCGTAAACGGCTGGTTGATTACACTGCGCTATGGCGGTTCACACGTCAGATTTACCAGATGCCCGGTGTCCGCGAAACAATTGATTTCGACGA
>PIVL01001089.1 GCA_003354145.1 Paracoccaceae bacterium | reverse complement strand
TCTGCGAGAAGCACGTTGAGCAGCCCGATCCTGTCTTTGCACGGTGCACCCGTACGGAGATGGGTAAAAGCATCTGTAAAGCCGGTGGCCTTGTCCACTTCCAGCAGCATATCGGTGATCCGTACATCGGGCAGTCGTCGGTATAGATCGAGGACAAGCTCATCTGCTTCCTCAGGAACGTCAGCAGCCAATCGGTCAAGTTTCAGGATGCCGTTTTCAATGGCACCACCCGGAATGGCACCGACTTTGGCAGCAGCAGCCAGACGTTTCAACCCATCGGCCATGCGCGCCTTGCGGTCATTCAGCCATTCGTCTGGGTCAAAAGGAACAGTCAACCGAGGTGTGGCCTTCGCGGATTCAATCGGCACCAATGCCTGTTTCAGGTCGCCGTAACGTCGAGAATGGACCAACCAAATATCTCCAGACCGGAAGGCATCACGCAGGTGAGATAACACGGCTACTTCCCATAGCCGATGGCCAGAAGGTTCCTGCAGATTCAGATGACGCTGCCATTTTGAATTGCGCCGCAGGAAGGCTACGGGTTTCTCTGCTACATCTTTGTTTTCCCT
>PIVL01000173.1 GCA_003354145.1 Paracoccaceae bacterium | reverse complement strand
GTCGCCCACTGCCATGCGCATTGCACCTGACGTGAAGGCGTGATTACAAGCGGCTCAAACGGGCGTCAACAGAAAAATCCCGCAAACTGGGCTCTGACGCGAAATGTCAACGACAAGGACGACAGCCATGAAAAAACCTAAATGGGTGGTTGAAAAGGAACAGGCTCGCAAAGCCGCCGGACTTGAAACGGTTTGGTTGTTTGGTCTGCATGCAGTCCGCGATGCTCTTTTGAACCCAAAACGCGAAAAAATTCAGCTGATCGTAACCCGGAATGCTTTGGCAAAGCTTGAGGATGCGGTTGCAACGGCCGGGATTGAGCCGGAAATGGTTGATCCGCGAAACTTTAAGCCACCGATTGATCCGGGGTCTGTGCATCAGGGGGCGGTGTTAGAAGTCAAACCGCTGAAATGGGGATCGTTATCTGAGGTCTGCATCGGTGCCGCTGCGCCGCGTGTTGTTTTGCTGGATCGGGTTACGGACCCGCATAATGTCGGTGCAATCCTGCGCTCGGCCGAGGTCTTGGCTGCATCTGCTGTGATTGGCACACGCCACCATTCCGCACCCGAGACCGGAGCGCTCGCAAAATCAGCCAGTGGTGCACTGGAACGTCAGCCCTATCTGCGGGTGCGTAATCTGGCCGATACCATCATTGAGTTACAGAATATGGGCTATCTTGTTTTGGGACTGGATGGCGAGGCGGATCAAACTATTGAAACGGCCGTTGCTGGCGTCACTGATCGCGCGATTGCACTGGTCCTGGGGGCCGAGGGGCCAGGGCTGCGCGAAAAGACCAAGGACACTGTGGACCAATTGGTGAAAATTAACGCAGGTGGTGAGTTTGGCTCGTTGAACGTATCAAATGCAGCGGCCATCGCGCTTTATGCATCCAGGGCAGGGTAGGCAAAGAGTAGTCCTGTTTTGAGGCGCTGGCTTGGTGATGATGGTTCCGGCTCTGGTTTTCGGGTGACACATTTGATGTGAAACGGTGTTTTTTAGACAAGATCGAGGCCCTGGCAGCATTTCTTGTTTGCTGAAAAAGAACGGTAATTTTTTGGCGATATTTATGGCTGGTCGCGATTTGGTATCTCGTTAAATGAATAAAATTCAGCGAGTTATCGCGTTAAGCAGCCCGATCCAACGTTAACTTGCCTTGCCGTTAGCTTACTTAAACGTGCTTGTAACAAAGCCTCACGGCTTTTGTGGACTGGGTCACAACTTCGTTCAACAGGGTTTCCAGATGATACTGAAATTGCCATTATCTGTGACATAACGCCCGTAACCGAGGCCAGTCATGTTTACACGCCGCCAAACACTTGCCAGCCTTGCCGCGCTACCTGTGGCGCTTGTGGCTAGTGCCAGCTATGCGACTTCGCCAATGATTTACGCTCCTGGCGGGGTGGCGATTAATGGTTATGATCCTGTTGGCTATTTCACTGACGCCAAACCAGTGCTTGGGAAACGCAATCAGGCGGTGATGTGGAAGGGCGCGATCTGGCAGTTCAGTTCGGCCAGAAACCGCGTCGTATTTGAATCAGACCCCTGGGCGCTTGCTCCGTGTTTCGGTGGTTATTGTGCATTTGGAGTGTCGAACGGTCTGGCGTCGACCACTGACCCCAATGCCTGGCGGATATACGACAATAAATTATTCCTGATCCACGACCTGGAAACCCGCGAAATCTGGCTGCGCGACATTGACGCATATATAGAACGTGCCAAACATAATTGGCCGGCGGTATTGCGCCAATAACGCGAATTCCTGGGCCAATGTTCGCTGATTTAATCACATGAACGCGAGCCACTCTTTAATTGACGCAAAGTGTGTCTACATCCTTAACAGACCACGGGCCGGAACTCTCGTGGATCCTTACACTGTCCCTCGTTCCGTACCTTAGCGCCCGGGTTTTTGACTCAGGCGCTTTTTTTTGTGGCGCAGTGTCGATAAGGTGTGGAAATGCCCGATTATTCAGATCCGCATTTGCGAGAAATACTGACCCGCACCCAGCGCATTGCGATGGTTGGGGTGTCGCTTAACCCTGTCCGCCCCAGCAATTTCGTGGCGCGTTATCTGGGGCTTAAGGGATTTCACGTCATTCCCGTCAACCCGATCGCGGCGGGTGCGTCGCTTTGTGGGCGCACGGTGGTTGGCTCGTTGGCGGATATCGAAGGGCCGGTAGATATGGTCGACATTTTTCGTCGCTCCGAAGCGGTTCCGGAAATCGTTGACGAGGCGCTTGAACAGTTCGCAGACCTTGGCACCATTTGGATGCAAATCGGTGTCGAACACGCAAAGGCCGCAGCCAAAGCTGAAGCGCGTGGTGTTACTGTTATTCAGGACCGGTGCCCAAAGATTGAAAATCAGCGCCTGTTTGGAGAATTGCGCATGGGTGGGTTTGCTACCGGAGTGATTTCGTCCAAGTTGTAGAAATGTAGATACTTAGACTTCTGTATGCATTGGCAAACCTAAGGGCTAGACATTTCGCGCCCCAATGCTGCATAGGCAGCATATGGACCTCAACAGCAGATATCCGGGTGTTGCAGACCTTAGACGGCGTGCGCGAAAGCGGATGCCGAAATTCGTTTGGGAATTTCTGGATAGCGGAACTGGTATTGAGGCCGCCAAATCCCGCAATCGTGCAGCTTTGGATCGGATAGGGTTTTTACCGTCTATCTTGCATGGCGAGCAAACCGTAGACCTAAGCACACAATTTTTAGGGCAGTCGTATCCCGTTCCGTTTGGCATGGCACCGGTTGGCATGTCAGGTTTGATGTGGCCCGACGCCGAGGGCCATCTGGCCCGTGCCGCTTCAAGGGCAGGGGTGCCGTATGTTCTATCCTCCGTGGCGGCGCAGATGCCCGAGGATCTTGCCCCGCATCTGGGCGAGCACTCCTGGTTTCAATTCTACCCACCCAAGGACGAGGACATCCGCCGCGACCTGTTGGACCGCGCCCGGGCGGCCGGTTTCAAAACGCTGGTGCTGACAGTTGATGTGCCCGTTGCCTCGCGTCGTGAACGTCAGACCAGGTCGGGGCTGACGCAACCGCCGCATTTGACACCGCGTCTTTTGGCGCAGGTGATGACGCGTCCGGCATGGGCGTTTGGGATGGCGCGCAATGGTATGCCGCGGATTAAAACGCTTGATAAATACATCGATAATTCGATTGCGCGCTCGCCTACTGAACATGTCGGGTATTTGCTGCGCACCTCTCCTGATATAGAATATGCCAAATGGCTGCGTGATAATTGGGATGGTCCACTGATTGTCAAAGGTGTGATGCGTGCAGATGATGCGCCAGCGCTTGAGGCAATGGGGATGGACGCGTTATGGGTATCGAACCACGCAGGGCGGCAATTTGACGGCGCACCGGCCACCATCGAGGTATTGCCTGAAATCCGCGCAGCCACCGATTTGCCGCTGATCTTTGACAGCGGTATTGAGGGCGGTCTTGATATCCTGCGCGCGGTTTTACTGGGGGCCGATTTTGTCATGCTTGGAAGGACGTTTCATTACGCGCTGGCGGCAATCGGGCCAGAAGGTCCAGAGTATCTGATACACATGCTATCACAGGACATGATTTCAAATATGGGGCAATTGGGGGCCAGAACGCTGGCGGATCTGCCTGACGCGATAACACTGAACGAACTGCCCGCACCGCGGGTGTAACGTAGCGCAAGTTAAAGGGAGAAACAGCGGCGAACGTCAAAAAAATCAAGAAATCTGCCGCTTTTGCCTAAGCCCTTGCCGCCATGCGCCCAAAATTGGGCGCATTACGCACTAACCTGACTGACAAAACTCAGCTTTGACCCTCGAGGCCCCAATGACCGAATTCAACAAAATCCTGATCGCCAATCGCGGCGAAATTGCCATCCGCATCATGCGTGCTGCCAACGAGATGGGCAAACGCACGGTTGCCGTCTTTGCCGAAGAGGACAAGCTGGGACTGCACCGGTTCAAAGCGGACGAGGCGTATCGTATCGGAGCCGGTATGGGGCCGGTCGCGGCTTATCTGAGCATCGATGAAATGATCCGGGTTGCCAAGGAATGCGGCGCTGACGCAATCCATCCCGGCTATGGGTTGCTGTCCGAAAATCCTGATTTCGTCGATGCCTGCACGCAGGCCGGCATTGTGTTCATTGGACCCAAAGCTGAAACCATGCGCGCCCTTGGGGACAAGGCCAGTGCGCGCAAAGTGGCGATGGCCGCCGGTGTGCCAGTGATCCCGGCGACCGAGGTGTTGGGCGATGATATGGGCGAGGTGCGTACAGAGGCCGCGAAAGTTGGCTATCCCTTGATGCTAAAGGCCAGTTGGGGCGGTGGCGGACGCGGCATGCGCCCGATTGCTGGCGAGGACGAGCTAGAGGAAAAGGTGCTGGAAGGACGGCGCGAGGCGGAATCCGCCTTTGGCAACGGCGAAGGTTATCTGGAAAAAATGATCACCCGTGCGCGCCATGTCGAGGTCCAGATACTGGGTGATAAACATGGCGGCATGTATCACCTGTTTGAGCGCGATTGCTCTGTTCAGCGACGCAATCAAAAAGTTGTTGAGCGCGCACCAGCGCCATATCTAAGTGATAAGCAGCGCGCTGAAATCTGCGAATTGGGCCGGAAAATCTGTGCCCATGTGAATTATGAATGCGCCGGAACAGTCGAATTCCTGATGGATATGGACGACGAAAAATTCTATTTCATCGAAGTGAATCCGCGCGTGCAGGTTGAACATACCGTCACCGAAGAGGTCACCGGCATTGACATCGTGCGAGCCCAAATCCTGATCGCCGAGGGCAAACCCATTGCCGAAGCTACTGGTAAAGCTACACAAAATGACGTGACGCTAACCGGCCACGCACTGCAAACCCGGATCACCACCGAAGATCCACAGAATAATTTCATCCCTGACTATGGCCGCATCACAGCCTATCGGTCAGCCACCGGCATGGGCATTCGTCTGGATGGTGGCACCGCCTATGCAGGCGGAGTGATTACTCGCTATTACGACTCGCTCTTGACCAAGATCACCGCCAATGCCCCAACACCTGAGATGGCAATTGCCCGGATGGATCGGGCGTTGCGTGAATTCCGCATTCGCGGTGTGTCCACCAACATTGCCTTTGTCGAGAACTTGCTGAAGCATCCGACATTCCTGGACAACACCTATACAACCCGATTTATCGACCAGACACCCGAGCTTTTTCAATTCGCCCGGCGTCGCGATCGCGGCACCAAAGTGCTGACCTACATCGCCGATATCACCGTTAACGGACATCCCGAAACCAAGGGACGCGTGCGCCCTTCGGATGATCTGAAACCGGCCAAAGCCCCCGAATTGCGTGAAGAGCCAATGATGGGCACTCGCAATTTGCTGGAACAAAAAGGCCCGCAGGCGGTGGCAGACTGGATGAAAGCGCAGCGCCAGTTGCTGATCACCGACACCACCATGCGCGACGCACACCAGTCGTTGCTGGCCACACGTATGCGCTCGATTGATATGATCGCTGTGGCTCCGGCCTATGCGGCCAACTTGCCGCAATTGTTCAGCATCGAATGCTGGGGTGGGGCGACTTTTGATGTGGCCTATCGGTTCCTGCAAGAGTGCCCGTGGCAACGCCTGCGCGATCTGCGTGAACGGCTGCCCAATGTGATGACGCAAATGCTGGTGCGGGGCTCAAACGGGGTTGGTTATACCAAATATGCCGACAACGTGGTCAGCGAGTTCATTCGCCAATCTGCGGTCAGTGGCATTGATCTTTTCAGGGTGTTTGACAGCCTCAACTGGGTTGAAAACATGCGTGTGTCCATTGATGCGATCCTTGAGAATGACAAGCTTTGCGAAGGGTCTATCTGCTACACTGGCGACATGCTTGACCCGGATCGCGCCAAGTATGATCTGAAGTATTATGTGGCCATGGGCAAGGAACTGCGTGATGCGGGCTCTCACATTCTTGGCCTGAAAGACATGGCGGGATTGCTGAAACCAACCGCCGCCCACCGTCTGATCAAAACGTTGAAAGAAGAGGTTGGCTTGCCGATCCATTTCCACACCCATGACACGGCTGGTGTCGCAAGCGCCACCATTCTGGCGGCGTCTGAGGCCGGAGTAGACGCAGTTGATTGCGCCATGGATGCGCTTAGCGGCAACACTTCGCAGGCGACTTTGGGCTCGGTGGTCGAGGCGCTGCGCCAATCTGACCGCGACACTGGACTGGACATTGGTGCCATCCGTGAAATCTCGGATTATTGGGAGGTCGTGCGCGGACAGTACAGTGCGTTTGAATCCGGACTTCAGGCACCATCTTCAGAGGTTTATCTGCATGAAATGCCCGGTGGTCAGTTTACCAACCTGAAAGGGCAGGCTCGGTCACTAGGCCTTGAAGAGCGCTGGCACGACGTGGCGCAGACCTACGCCGATGTGAACCATATGTTTGGTGATATCGTCAAGGTTACGCCCAGCTCGAAAGTTGTTGGGGATATGGCGTTGATGATGGTGTCACAGGGACTAACCCGTGAACAGGTCGAAGACCCGGATCACGACGTTGCCTTTCCCGACAGTGTTATCGACATGATGCGCGGCAGTTTGGGGCAGCCTCCAGGAGGTTTTCCCAACGGGATCGTGGCCAAAGTTCTTAAGGGCGAAAAACCAAACGTCGAGCGCCCTGGCAAAAACATGCCTCTGGTCGATCTGGAAGCAGAACGCCGTGATCTTAGCAAACAACTTGATGGGCGCGTAATCGATGATGAGGATCTGAATGGCTATCTGATGTATCCCAAAGTGTTCCTGGATTACGTGGGCCGACACCGGACCTATGGGCCTGTGCGCACATTGCCGACGCACACGTTTTTCTATGGCATGGAGCCGGGCGAAGAGATCAGCGCCGAAATTGATCCCGGTAAAACGCTGGAAATCCGCCTGCAGACAGTTGGCGAAACCGGAGAAGACGGCGAAGTCAAAGTGTTCTTTGAACTCAACGGCCAGCCCCGTGTGATCAGGGTGCCCGACCGGCTGGTCAAATCGACAACGGTGCAGCGCCCCAAGGCAGAAACCGATAATCCAGACCACATTGGCGCACCGATGCCAGGTGTGGTGGCCACCGTTGCAGTGCAGGCCGGGGCCGAGGTCAAACAAGGCGACCTGCTGCTGACCATCGAGGCCATGAAGATGGAAACCGGCATCCACGCAGAACACGACGCGACCGTCAAGGCCGTGCATGTGCAAGCCGGTAGCCAAATCGACGCCAAGGATTTGTTGGTCGAACTAGAGTAATCGGCCCAGCGTCACGCCAAATCCGCGTGGCGCTAGACCAACTCTGTGTTCAAATTCTTCTCGTCCCAAGTACCTTCGGCGGAGCCGAGGCAAATGAATTGATGATCTTGTCTCTGGTTCATGGATTTGCCAGTCTCGCGCTGACGGACAATCGTGGGCGCCTTAATATCAACGTTTCTGCGCAGCTCAAAGCGATTCTGCCGCCACTTCGGTTTACTGATTAACCTGACCAAACAACAAAGGATCTAAAATGATCGAAACTTCACTCGTCTCTCCAATTTACATAGGGATCGTTGGACTGCTGGCAATCTATTTGTCGTTCAAAGTCAGCCTCAAGCGTCTGAAACACAAGGTTTCAACCGGTGATGGAGACAATTCGCATCTGTTCAAATCCATTCGCGTTCATGCCAATTATATCGAAAATGCCCCGCTGGCGATGATTTTGCTGCTGGTAATTGAATTGCAGGGTGCGCCGACTTGGATGGTTCATCTGCTTGGGTTGGCATTTGTCTTTGGACGCATTTTACACGTTTACGGTCTGGGCAGTCATCCACAGATTCCCATGGCCCGGACCGCTGGGTCTTCGGTAACATTGATTTATCTGTTGGTGACTTCGGTGGGTGTGGTTGCTCTATCGATATTCTAAGGGACGGAAACGGCGGAAAACTGATCTTGGCGGTCTGCTCTGACATATTTCCCGAAATTTCCGCAAATTACCTCTTGCGACCGGGATCAACCCGCCATAATAACGCCTCACCCAAGGACGCGGGCGTAGCTCAGGGGTAGAGCATAACCTTGCCAAGGTTAGGGTCGAGAGTTCGAATCTCTTCGCCCGCTCCAATCAAAAAGGCCTCCGTTAATTCGGGGGTCTTTTTGTTTTGGGATGGTGAGTTGCACCATGAATCTGAATTGACAGGTAGAATCACAAAAAAAATCGATGGTTGCTGGTCTGCCTCATCTGACTTGGTGATTTGTGGGCTGCTGGAGGGGGCGCGAATGCGGTTTGAAAATTTAACCACCTGGATACCGACGTTCTGGGGTCTGCCACTTTAATAATGTGAACGAAGTGTTAGGTTCGAGGGAGTTTCGGGAATGGTTCACGACAAAGGCAAAGGCGATGCAAGATTTCATACCGGAGTGGCTATTCAACTCCTTGAGCGCCACAGCCATTTTGGTTCCTATTGGATTCTTGTTTCGCGAGACGTTGTCGAATTTTTTTACGAAATCTGTAGAGCACCGCTTCGACACCAAGCTAGAGAAGGCCAAAGCCGAACTTCGGGCCCATGAGAAAGAACTCGATCACATTAGGGAGTACTTGAGTTTGCGGAAGCGGGAACGAGATTCCGTGGTACAGGCGAAACGGATTGAAGCTGCCGAAACTGTACTTCGGGTTTGCGATACGCTGGCTCAACTCTCAATGGCCTTAGAAACGATGAAGATTCTGAATATCGAGGAAATGTCGAAAGAGCCAGACAAAGAGAACGTCAAGAAATTTTTTGAGACGATTCTCGAGGTGGTAAAGGCTGACGACAAGTTTGCCATTGTCAATAAAATGGATCAAACAGGACCCAAATTGTACCTGAGCCAGCGTGCAATGGATTACTTCTATGCATACAAATCCATCATCTCCTACCCGATTCTCTACATGAAATTCATGAGCATTAGCGCGAAGGACGCTGCTCTTATGAAGCCGGTTCACCTGAGAAAAGAGATCGAAAGACTGGTACCGACTAGCAAAAAGGGCTTCGAAAAGTATGGAGAAGGTTACGCATTTTACTGGGCACAGTATTGTTACAACGAAATACTAAAATCTCTGCGTGCTGTGGCCAATGGTGAAGAGCAAGACAAAGCGGACGTAGTGGCGATAGGGGAACTGTCTATTACGTCGCAGATGACACAAATAGAGGTTAGAAAGAAGTTTAGTGAATCGGGATTGTCACCAAGGTTCATAGTCGAAGATCCCGATGTTCCCGAACTACCGGTACAAGCAACTTGAACGGGGTCAAGAAATTTTAGCAGCCGTACCCGGTGCACTTCGCTGAAGCGGGGGCGGTGTCAGATCAAGTCGGAACTTATACACCTAATAAGGATCCTGTGGCGAGCTATCATCAGACAATGATCCCTGTCGCTGGTCTTGTCACGCTTGCGTTCCGGTCTCTCAACTCATTTAGGCGGCCTTTCTTTCGAATGCCGAGGGGCTTTTGCCGCCCAGCGATGAATGACGCCGACGTGGATTGTAAAACCCATTGATGTATTTGAATATCGCTCCTTCAGCCTGTCACCTTGTTTCCCAACGGTTGCGCGGTAAAGCGCGCTGAGTTTTCCACGTCCGGGATTACCTTGTGGCTTAGGTGCAAGCGCCCCGGTCTGACGCTTCAAAATGACCATGTCGTTGACGAATTTGATCGAAACCCGGAAATGTGCG
>PIVL01001087.1 GCA_003354145.1 Paracoccaceae bacterium | reverse complement strand
AAACCCAAGCGAAATGGAGAAGAAATAATGAAACATACATATATACTATCCACCGCAACTGCCCTTGTTCTGGGGCTTTCAGGTATCGCCTGGGCGGGGGCACCCGTTGAGGTCGACTGCAACTCTAACGGAAATGCGAACTGGTCTCTTGAAAAACTTGCAAAGCAGGTAGCCAACCGGCACGCCAATGCCGGCATAGGCAACAATGGTGAAAGAACTATGTCCTGGCCCTTGCCGCCGAACGGTGATATTGGCACACGCTGTTTCACGGGTCTTGGCGAGCGCAATGACGTGGATCCGGGAAAATCGGGCAAACACAACGCCAATAACTAACCGCAATAACGACTAATGCGACACGCCCCGCCGCATGACCGCTGCGGGGCTTTAGTAGCGCCACATCGAATTGGCCCCAAACGGACCAATGGTTTCCCCGGAATGCGCAGCAATTCTAGCCAACCGACATTGATCCACATCAAAGCGGTTTCACCGGGGTATTGCTATCATGAAGGTTCTGAAACAAGTGAGGAGGAAGAAATAATGAAACAAATATTGATGCCGACCACTAGGTCCG
>PIVL01000488.1 GCA_003354145.1 Paracoccaceae bacterium | reverse complement strand
TCATCGACCGACCCGTCGACGAGAAAAGATTATGGGCCGGTTCAAATCACCTGGCCAGGCTCAGCGTTTCCTCGCCACTCATGATCAGGTTCAAATCCTCTTCCGCCCTCGCAGGCACATCCTATCCGCCATTTCCTACCGCCACGCCAAAACTGACGCCCACGCAATTTGGGACGACATCACATGTGAATCGAAGACCGCTTGATAACATCGGCTGGGCTCACTTCGGGCCAAGCTCCGTTAAGTTGACGATGCCCTATCTGCCGTTGTCTGCCCACACCACCACGCAGGCTGAGTTCGAAGCCTGTGGATGCAACTCCAACTGACCGAACAATTGGATCGGAGAAATCAAAAATGAAGGCATATCTTGTCGGGGCCGCCATGGGGGCGGCCGGAGTCATCCTCGCAGGCGCCGTTGGGGGCTATGTCTGGGTTTCGTCCAAGGGAGGCACAGAGGAGCGTGGCGAAACCGTATTTGCCTCGACCGCCGAGGTCACATCACGGGCTGATGTGGCCGCCCATACCAAAATCTTCGAGAAGAAAACCGAAGAGGTCAGCCCCGGCATCCATCTGGCCGTGGGCTATGGTTTGGCCAATGTGATCGTGGTGGATGCGCCGGAGGGGCTGATTATGGTCGACTCTCTGGAAACCATCCGCGCCGCTGAGGGGCTGCTACCCTGGATTGATGATCTGCGCGCCCGCACCGGAAAGGACATCACGGACATCATCTATACACACAACCATGCCGACCATGTGTTTGGCGCGGGTGTGTTCCTTCGTGGACAGGACACAACCCCGCGCATCTGGGCCCATGAAGCGACCGAAGCGCGGGTGCACGAAATCATAAATGTCCTGGCGCCAGTGACTATCCGGCGGGCGATGCGCATGTTCGGCAACTATCTGCCAGACGAGAATTTTGAAAACAACGGCATCGGTCCGCGGTTGTTGAGCGACCATCAAGACGGGCTGTACTTCCTGCCCCCAACCGATGTCGTCGAAGATCGGGCTGAGGTGCAGATGGCCGGCGAAACCGTGATCCTGCAACATGCGCCGGGTGAAACTGGGGACCAGTTGGCGGTGTTTCTACCGGGACGCAAGATCCTGCTTCCAGCAGACAATTACTATCACGCCTTCCCCAACCTCTACACCGTACGCGGCACCCCCTATCGCGATCCACGCAAGTGGGTGGACAGCATCGACAAGATGCGCTTGTTCAAGGCCGAGCTGATGATCCCTCAGCACAGCCTGCCAGTCAAAGGTGCCGAAGAGATCGAAAAACGGCTGCGCGACTATCGAGACGCAATCCATTTTGTCTATGACGAGACCATCCGCATGATCAACGCAGGCCTGACTCCGGACGAGATTTCTGAGCAGATCAAGCTGCCGCCACATCTGGCGAACGCGCCGCACCTGCAAGAAATGTATGGCCGGGTCGAATTCGCTGCCCGCGCCGTTTTTTCCGGAACACTAGGGTGGTTCTCGGGAGATCCCGCGGATCTGCGCCCGGTGACCGGCGTGGAACAATCGCAGCTCATGGCAGATCTGGCCGGTGGCGCGGATGCACTTGCAAAATCTGCGCGCACCGCACTGGACAGCCAGCCCGCCTGGACCCTGACGCTGGCCACGCATCTGCTTAGGCTGGACCATGCCGAAGCACAAGAATTGCGCGCTGCTGCCTTGCGCAAGCTGGCCGAAGGCGAAACCGCATCATCGGTGCGTAATTATTACCTGACCAGTGCAGCCGAGGCCGAGGGTTTTGTTATCCCGTCGCCCAGTTTCGGTGCAACGCCTGACGTTGTGGTGAACGCGATCCCGATCCTGAATTTTCTGGAGATCCTGACTCTCAACCTGAAAAGCGCCGAGTTGCTTGATCGGGAACTGTCCTACGGGTTTGACTTCACCAATGCGCCGCCGGTCTCTATCCGTATCCGCCGGGGGATTGCTTTTGTCGAAGAAGGGCTGGCACCAGATCGGATCGGGTCACTCAGCACCAGCACCGACACGTTCCGCGGCATCGCGATCAAACGGCTCAATCCGGCGAAGCTGTTGGTCAGCGGGGACATGACGGTCGAAGGCAGCATCCTGCAATTGCAGGAGTTTCTGGGCTTTTTCGACCCGCCGGTCTGAGGGGCCGTGTTGCCAAGTTGTTTGCGGCAGATTGTAAAGCAGTTGCAAAGGGTGGATCACGTCACCATTTCTGTGGTGTAGTCGGCCCAAGGGCTAAGGGCATCGGAGCGTGCCAAAGCCAATGCTTCTTGCCACGGATTGTGATCACGACCTCGTCCAAATGCCACTTGTCGTTCGGCCGCGGGCGATCTCTACGGATGCACTTTGCGAAATGGGGACCAAAGCGGTTT
>PIVL01001086.1 GCA_003354145.1 Paracoccaceae bacterium | reverse complement strand
GACCTGGGCAAGTACGTCTACTACAAAGACGGGTCAGGCGGCATTCAGTACTTTGCGTTGCCTGAGCAAGCATACACAGGACCGCGCTTAGCAGTTGCATTACAGACAGCAACTGGCAGGACAACAACTTACTCAGACCAAACGAACGCGATCACGCAAGTAGTCGTCAGTGGTCAGGAATGGCTCTCGGACGAAGAGCTTCGTGGGTTTACTTCTGGGTTTCCAACAGGCGCGAACTCCACCACGCCCCTGAGTCTTAACGGCGTGCTGGGACCAAGCGCAGTTGTTGACGGGTCGCTTGTTTGGAGCTTCGTCAAGATGAGCCCATATGACCACGTCTTTTTGAGATCTCGCCGTTTGACTGTGGAAAACAGTCATGCCCCCAATGGCGCACACGACGTGCTTTGCATGATCCCATTAACAGAAGGAGTTGGCAGAACAGTCGTTGGCAAAACACCAGACGGCGTGGCACATGAACTGCCCGCTGACCTTGTGCTTAAAACGGTCGACTTCAGCCTCACTGATTATAAAGGGGCTGTGGTGAATCTAAGGGGTCGTTCGCTCTCGTTCCA
>PIVL01001085.1 GCA_003354145.1 Paracoccaceae bacterium | reverse complement strand
TGTATTAGTTCCGACCTCATCTGACACTGCCCCCATTTCAGCGAACTGGAATGGGGGCGGCACATCTCTTGTTTGAGATGATGGTTACCGTTTTGATGGTGGTGCAAACCAAACCACAAAACGAGGAAACCACAATGTTGAATACTACTGATAAGATCATCAAACACAAAGTCGGGCTGCTGAATTTGGCCGACGAGTTGGGCAATGTCAGCAAAGCCTGCCAAGTCATGGGGATGTCCCGTGACACATTCTACCGCTATAAATCTGCGCTCGATGATGGCGGTGTTGAAGCTCTGTTTGAGCGAACCCGGCGCAAGCCCAATCTGGCAAACCGCGTGGATCAGGCGACTGAGGATGCGGTTATCAAAAATGCCACTGACTTTCCAGCCTACGGTCAGGCCCGCACTTCGAACGAGCTGCGCAAACTGGGGGTGTTTGTTTCCCCGTCCGGCGTGCGTTCGATCTGACTGCGGCATGATTTGGCCAACCATTGCCTGGCAGGGCATTGCACAGCAATGTCCCGAGAGGGTTCAAAAACCGACTGAAAGCACTGGAAGCCAAGGTCGCTGCGGA
>PIVL01001084.1 GCA_003354145.1 Paracoccaceae bacterium | reverse complement strand
ATTGATCTTTGTAAGGCGTTTGTCAACATTGCGAACCCCGTCCTGCGCAAGCGTATTGTTGCGCTCGTGAAAACTTGTGCGGACGTTGATGGACAAGATGAGGAGGAGGAAGTTGTTACACCGAAGAAAAAGAAGAAGAAATAGATTTGTAAACTGAACACTTTTGGAGGTAGGGGAAATGCGGTATTCAAAGTTGATAATTACGAGCCTTGCAGCGGGGCTGGCTATGGTTGGACCGGCGCAAGCACAAGAGACGCCGTCTGCGGGCACAGTGAGCGGAGCAGAAACATGGGGCTCAATGCCTGTCGGCTCCTACATTATGATCGGAGGGTTTATTTTCATCGTGACGGCGGGAGGGCTCACCCTGCTTGACGATGACGATAACAATCCCCCAAGCACGACGACACCACCAACTACCACAACGACGAGCACGACAACTACCTCTTGAGGCTACGGTAACGAGGGCGGCTCTGCGTATTAGTCCCGCCCTCAGACGCCGCGCGTTAACTGCGTTTTCAAGAAATTAGCGACAATTCTTATATATCCTGTTAATGGTCCCTTAATATAGTTTCG